>JAHEEB010000505.1 GCA_024640925.1 Bacteroidota bacterium
ACATTTCTTCACCTTACTTGCCTTAAAGCATTTCCAAAAATATTCAATGAAGATACATGGACAATTAAAAGGCATTTATTGTGGTTTGTATTCCAACTATTTTGCATTGGAATATTGAACCATTTCTATTCCGTACATTTCCTTCCTATGCACCCCAGGGGTATTGAAGGCTTATTAATCTTTCAACTACGTGCACTTGGGCTGGGTATTTTCCCCATAACTTTGCATGTTATGCTTACACACAATGTATTGTTAACAAAGAATTTAAATGAAGCAACAGAAATTAATAAGGACATAGCCATTCCGATTTCCTATCATAAAGTCAATAACAGGGTTTGCTTTATTGCGGATAATGAAAAGGATAAACTGGAGCTTCACGTTTCTGAACTTTATTGTGTTGAATCGGTGGGGAACTATATTAAAATATATTATTTAAAAAACAATAAGATAACAAATACAATTCTACGATGCAGCCTAAAACGAGCCGAATCTTTTCTACATGGTTATAATGAAATCATCAAATGCCATAGGGCATATCTGATAAATATACATCATGTTACTTTTGTCAGAGGCAATTCACAAGGATACCGGCTTTGTTTCAATGAATTTGAAAAAGAGATACCAGTAGCCCGTAATTTTTCAAAAGTTGTTAAAGAGCAAATAAAATATACACATGTACAAGCGGTATAATTGAAGAAATTGGTCTAAATGACATGGACACTTATTTTTTTATTAAAATCTAATCCTGTACTTTTCTTCTGTCAAAGTCTCTTTTATCACAACTATGCCCATTTCAAAAATATCGATTGTTGTAGTATTGGAGTTTCGAATCTCCTTCCAGGCTTTTCGCATTCCATACGACCAGTAAATATCATCGATTATAATAAATCCTTCTCTCATATGGCTTTTTACCAGGTTAAAATAACGAATGGTGGATTCGTATGTGTGATTTCCATCGATAAAAAACAACGATGGTGAAATTCTATCTGATAGATCAGGCAAAACCTCATCAAACAACCCAAAGTGAAACTCGATATTATCAAGTCTTAATTCTGCTGCCAGTTTCTTGGCCAGGGAGCCAACACTTTCGTTTCCTTCGATTGTATGAATTACAGTATTGCGGTTTGCAAGAGCCATATACATTGTACTAACACCGAGAGAAGTGCCTATTTCCAGTATCGTTTGGGGTTTATAGTATTGAACCATTCGGTAGATTAATCTTCCATATTTTTTATTGACAGATGAATGCCTGACTATATCGCTTACCTTTCTTTTGGTGTCACCTAATCTTCTTGAACCGCCTCCCAATTCTTTAAAGCTTATTGCGTTATCATTTGAATACAGTTCTTTTACCTTATCTTCTATCAGCCGATATTCCCCGTATTCTTTTGTATCAACAAAGACTTTGCTTACCAGTTCAAAAACGAATGGAGAAGGTATACCTTGTCCTCTTCGGTAATGGGCCCCGATTTTGTATTTGGTCCATTCCAACAATTGGCAGATTATATCCTTGATAGCTGTTGTCATAGGTGTTCAAAGATAATATTTTTAGGCTTTTTAGATGTAGGATTCAACATATCATTCACTGATAAATTATTCATTCTCAATTTTTGGGTTTTCGTTTTGATGACGAAAAAAAAAATTCCATTCTGTTTATCTCCGATTTGCAAAATTGTTAAAATAGAATTATCATCGCATACGGCAATGTTCTCACAAATGGATAACTTTCTAGAAACCGATATAACTTACCTTAAAGGTGTTGGGCCTAAAAAGGCCGAATTATTAAAAAAGGAACTTGGCATTTTTACTTTTGGTGATATGCTATACAATTTTCCTTACCGGTATATCGATCGTTCCCAATTTCATAAGATTTCCGGAATTGATGCTACAAACGCCTATGTTCAGATAAGGGGTAAAATCACTTCGTTTCGCACCGAAGGAGCAAAATATAAAAAACGTTTAACCGCCCGGTTTGCAGACGAAAGTGGAGAAATAGAGCTGGTTTGGTTTCAGGGTACTAACTGGGTTATGAAGAATTACAATGTAGGTGTAGAATACGTAATTTTCGGAAAACCATCTTTATATAACCGCACTCTTTGCATTGCGCATCCCGAAATCGATCTCTTAACAAAATATAACGAGGGTACAAAATCCCCTTTTACCCCACAATACAACACCACAGAAAAGCTTAAAGTTTCTTATCTTAATTCCAAAGCCATTCAGGTATTGGTTGAAAAGCTTCTGTCGCTCGATAATTTCTCGGTCGAAGAAACTTTGCCTGAATTTCTTATTGAGAGTCACAAGCTGATGCCTTTGGCAAAAACATTGAAAATTTTACACTTCCCTGATAATATGCAGGAGCTGAAACATGCAGAATACAGAATAAAATTCGAAGAGCTTTTTTATATTCAGTTAAGTATTCTGCGGCTTAAAACGGGAAGAAATAAAACAATAAAAGGTTTTGTGTTCGAAAAGGTTGGGGAATATTTTAATGATTTTTATAACAAAAACCTCCCTTTCGAGCTTACCAATGCCCAAAAAAGAGTGGTGAGAGAAATACGACATGATTTGGGTTCGGGGAAACAAATGAACCGCCTGTTACAGGGTGATGTCGGAAGCGGAAAAACCCTTGTTGCCCTTATGACAATGTTACTGGCACTCGATAACGGTTTTCAGGCTTCATTAATGGCCCCCACAGAAATATTAGCACAACAACATTTTCAGACACTGCTGAAGATGCTTTCGGGACTCGATATTAACATTATGTTGCTTACAGGTTCAACAAAGAAAAAAGAAAGGGAGCTTATTTTGTCGGAATTGAAATCAGGCCGTCTTCAGATTCTTATAGGCACTCATGCGCTTATTGAAGACCCTGTCGTATTTTCGAACCTGGGAATGGTTATTATCGATGAGCAGCATCGTTTTGGTGTAGCCCAGCGTGCCAAGCTCTGGAAAAAGAGCGAACAAATTCCGCATGTTCTGGTAATGACAGCAACACCAATACCGCGAACTCTCGCAATGACACTTTATGGAGATCTTGATGTTTCTGTTATCGATGAAATGCCTCCCGGACGCCGCCCTATTCAGACATATCATTACCGCGACACGAAAAGGTTGGCAATGATTGGATTCCTGCGCAAGCAAATCGATATGGGCAGGCAGGTTTATATTGTTTATCCAATCATAAAGGAATCAGAATCGCTTGACTTAAAAGACCTGCAGATGGGGTTCGATGGGATGGTACAGGTATTTCCTGCTCCCGACTATAATGTTATATGTGTTCATGGTAAAATGAAACCGGCCGATAAGGAGAACGCTATGAAGACTTTCAAAGAAGGGAAAGCACACATATTAATGGCAACAACAGTTATAGAAGTGGGTGTCGATGTACCCAATGCCACTGTTATGGTTATCGAAAGCGCTGAACGATTTGGCTTATCTCAACTACACCAGCTTAGAGGAAGAGTGGGTCGCGGAGGCGATCAGAGTTATTGTATTCTTATGAGTTCTCATAAACTCACAAATGAGGCCAGAAAGAGACTGGAAACCATGGTCGCTACAAACGACGGTTTCGAAATTGCCGAAGCCGACCTGAAATTGCGTGGACCTGGCGATTTGGAAGGAACCCAGCAAAGCGGCATTCCTTTTAACCTAAAAATGGCAAACCTCGCCAGAGATGGTCAAATTCTTCAGTTTGTGAGGGGAGTTGCAGAAGAGATACTAGATAAAGATCCTCTTCTGGAGTTACCCGAAAATGCAATTTTTATTTCACAGATAAAAAAACTACGTGCTCAAAATACCGATTGGAGTTCAATTTCCTAAGTAAAGCATTCCGAGTACCGATATAGCTATTCTGTATGTATTGGTTTGATGAATTGAACAAAAACATGAGGTACATTTTTGTATCTTTGTAAGAAATATACCTAAAGGTTCGCATATGAAAACTGAAAAACAATCTAAAATCAAACTCCTTTTTAAAAGAACTCTTTGGATAATCTCTATTGCTGTTATTCTGATTGTGGGTATTACCATATACTGGAAATATTATTTCACCTATAGCAAAGGATACAGGGCCGGACTTTTACAGAAATTTTCATATAAAGGAAATATTTTTAAGACTTATGAGGGAGAAATGATATTAAGTAGTGTAAAAAGCACAAACAATGTTGCCCTAGCCTCGGAAAAATTTCTTTTCTCGGTTATTGATGAACAACTGGCTAACAGATTGGATACTTTACAAGGTCAGTTTGTTATTATTCATTACACAGAAAAAAACAGCACACTGCCATGGAGGGGCGAATCGGTTTATTTGGTTGATTCAGCTAAATGTGTTAATAAGTAATCTGGTTCCGGATCTCTGATTCAGTACTTTTAGACATTATAAAAAACAAGTCTTTTGCAGTCTTCATCTATTTCTAAAATCCTGTTACAAGAAGATTTCTTGCTCCTTTAATTCCGCATTTCTGATATTGATTATATG
>JAHEEB010000506.1 GCA_024640925.1 Bacteroidota bacterium
TTATCAATCCTCTCCCGGCATATCTTTTCTATTATATCACTTAATGGTGGAGTTTTTAATAAAAATGCAATTAGCTGCGAAAAGAATGACATTGGGGGTTGTGGAGTGGGAACGAGTCACAAACTTGCGCCAGCTAAGAGGAGTATGTCTTATCTAGTGTTGAAAATGTAAAAAATAAGCCCGCAAATTAGAATTGAAAACAGAAAACACTCAATACTCTCCGGGTAAATCGCTGAAATACCTTGGCTCCGGCATTAAATTCCCTAATAAACAGCTGGCAGGGTTAGCCCAACAAGGTTTAAAACATAATTGAGAGTGGCCATATCAAAGTCTATTCTTTTAAAATAGGCAGTAGGTTAAATAATTTACTGCCTATTTTTTTTGCTCAACTGTCTTAAATCCTATATTGTTAGGCCTCGTTAATCTTTCTGACCTATTCTAATTGGTGAATTTGGGGTTAAATTATATGCAATTTCTTCGATTTGGAACTGTTTTAACTTAATCCATCCAAAATTATAATTATTGCCATTTGTAATTTTAATAGCAAGATATTTTTCATTGAAAAAGTCTGGATTGCCCTCATTCCATGAGGTTAAAAAAGGATTTTTCGACGTTGAGGTAGCTTTAAAATTCTCAAGCCAACCAAAACTTGAATCAGAGTCTACTACATCTCCAATAACTAAATCATTATATTCAGTGCTTATCAAATATCCGAATTCTATTTTTGAATCTAATCTTTTAAATTCTAAGACAAAATTATAGATAGATTCATTTTGTTCAGGATTTTGAGTTTCCCAGAATCGTTTATATAATCCTATATCTACAATTTGATTATTGTTTATATCATAAGATATCGAATCACTGATAAGAAATTCAGTCTCCAGTTCAAAATCTTGATAATAGATTTGATTATCTGAAGACTCTTCGCAACTATTGAAAACTAATGTAGAGAAAAATAGAAAATAAATTGATGCTTTTTTCATGATTAGATTATTTAATTTAATTTTTTAGTTTTGAATCTCCATCAAATATTGAGCCGTTTATTAATAAAATACAGCTCATATCATTAGTAGTTTTATCATTTGTTGCGCTAGATTTTTGAATTCTCATTCGCATGAAAAATGAGGCCCAATCGAGTAGACTGGATTTTAAACCTCCTTTAGTATAATTATTATTTAATGTTAAAACTAATAAATTTATATTTTCAAAGATATGAGTAGATGGCCGGCAGCTATTTGGCTACCGGCCATCTCGATTGGCAAAAGTGCAAATTAGATTTCTACCGATAATTTCAAGTGCCCGCCTAATCCTTCTCTGATAATTCTCATTAAAGTTGATAGTCGAATATCACTTGCATTATTCTCAATTCGTGAAATATAATTTTTAGTTGTACCAACTTTCTTCGCAAGCTGTTCTTGTGTTAGATGTTGTTTCTTTCTCGCTTCTTGAATCAGTACCCCAATTTTAAAAGCTTCAAATTCCTGTTCGTATTTTTCACGAGTCGGTGTCCCAGGTCTACCATACTTATTATCAAGATGGTCATCCCATGAAGTCAGATTACTACTTAGTTTTTTCATCGAAGTATTCCTTTTTTAATCGTTCTGCTCTATCAATCTCTTTTTGAGGTGTTTTTTGTGTCTTTTTTTGGAATCCACTCAGAAGTATCACAAGATTTCCTTCATCAAAACAGCAAAACACTCTAAAAATATTACTCCCAACTTGAGTCCTTATCTCCCATATTCCATCAGTTCCAGTCATATGGTCGAAATATATCCTGGGAACAACTTTTAGTGTGCGAACCAATCCAATCGTCCAATCAAGTTTGTCTTGAACTTTTTTTGGTTGTGCATTATAAAAATCCCAAAAGTAATTTTTATAAACTCTAATCGTTCGTTTAAACTCCTCCAAATCAATTAAGTTATCAAATCACAACGCAAAGTTACCTAATCAGACAACTAAATCCAAATTTATTTAATAATTTTTCTTTCTACAGGAATGTCTTTTTGTATTATTGCCAACTATATATAGTGCACTTTTCCTGCACCTATTTTCCATATTTCGTACCATAGGTGCGCTTTTCATTCCTTTCTTCTCCATCTTTTTCCTTTTCATTATTTCAACTGAAATATACCCTTTTACCTTTCAATGTTTTTAATTTATTTTATCAGCTTTATCAATCCTCTCCCGGCATATCTTTTCTATTATATCACTTAATGGTGGAGTTTTTAATAAAAATGCAATTAGCTGCGAAAAGAATGACATTGGGGGTTGTGGTGTGGGAACGAGTCACAAACATGCGCCAGCTAAGAGGAGTATGTCCTATCCAGTGTTGAAAATCAGATAAATCAATCTGGTTATTTTCTCTGTTTTAGAATTGATGCCAACGGTTTTTATTTTGATTTACTATTACATTTTATTATAAATTTTGGTAACTGAAGTATATTAAAACCAACACAATACAATTCTTCATTCTGTTTTAACGAATTTTCAATTGTATTTTCTTTTAAAATTATAGGTTTTTTGATATTTAATTTCTCTAATTCTCTCTTTATTTCTGCTACTGATATCCAATTGCCAATAGTAAGTGTAGTAGAGTCAGCCCATGCAATTAAATTGGGTACCAATTCTGTTACATCCAAAACGCCAGAGTTATTTAGATAGTAAACACCCCAGACATTTCCTATTAAATTTGTAATGTCTGGCTTAGTCTTATAAAAGCGAATGGAATTAATTTTTAAATCAGTTTCAGAATTTTTTTGAAGAAAAGGCTTCAAATCCTGAATAGATATAATCTCCAAATTTTTAACCGAATCTAAAGTTTCTCCGAAGAGTTTCTTTTGTTTTTCGTATGAAAATGCACCGATATTATCGAAAATCAAGTGTGAAAACCCATCTGCTGATGCATGTTTGGCATTGGGATAGTAACTAAAAGCGCCATCTGATTCTACGTAATATTTGTCGAAACTAAGTTTTATAAAGTCTTCTATTATATATTCAAGTGCCATCTTGTTTTGTGCAGAAGCATCTCTCCATAAATATCTTAACAGCATATTAATACCCTTGACTTTTTTCAAGTTCCACTCATGGATTTCATCCAGGCTTTCTTCATCATCAGGATAAGGTTCTGAAAGGACTTCAAGAGAGAATAAAAAGATTTTGTCAGAATACTGCAATGGAAAATCTGAATATAAATCGTTTCCATCATTATCCCGAAATACTTTCAGGATTGAAGCTGTATTATTCAAATCATACATTAACAGTTTGTTGGTCTTTCTGCTTTTTGGCCCCCACAAACCGGTTGTGCTGTCCTGAAAATCGTACATCCACTCTAACATTGCATTTTTCCATTCAGGTGAAAAGTTGTAAAAATTATTCCTTTCAAGAATATTGCCGGGCTTTGCACAATCTAACATTTCGCGGGCAAAAACAAACGATGTTTGGGGAAATTTTGATGCTAACCATCCAACATAAGATATGTCGTTCAAAAATACGGAGAGTTTTTCAGGGGTATTAATTTTATCGAGGTATTTTAAAGGATATTTTAGGTTCAAGGGAGTGGTTGTTGAATCTGTCAATGCTTCCAAATGGGAAATTATATTTTGTGAAATCGCCCAATAAGTACAATAAGGAACTGATTCATCGATGAAAGCTCCTGTACGTGGATTTTGAAGATTAAGGAAAAAATCTATCTCCTCCTGTTTATTATTGAAATTTGGTATTTTTAGTAAACCTTCTCTGTTTTTTAATTTGGAATGATATTCCGATAAAGAGTTTAATGCTTCACGATACTGCCCTTTATCCAACTGATAAGCAAACCCCATTATTTTAAATTCAAAATCAGCCATGTAGTAGCCATCTTTCTGCAATTCTTTATTCAGTTTAAAGAGTTCTTTTACCTGCGTCTTCACTTTAGTTGAGATGATGACACCAGATGCAATAAAAATTCCTATCAGACTTAATATGACAAAAACACTAAATTTTTTAAATTTCATTTTTGCTCTTTTTGTTAATTATACAATACAATAGTCTCATCAGATTTGCACATAACAGTTGACGATAGCGAGAAGTGCGTGGAGTGCGGGGCGAAAACTTATCAGTTTACAGCTACTTTTATTTGCGAGCCACAAACGCCCACAACTCGCCGTAACCCGCATACTCTCTATTGTGTTAGGTGCCGTTTATTCAAACTATCCTGAGTGTTTGTTTGTTCTTTCTTCTAAAGATACATTAAAAAAAGTAGAAATCATTTTTGAGATTTCAAATGCTTGATATTCGTTTGTAAATCTCCATAAGTAGGTACGAGTTAAAAACTTGCGCCAGCCAAGAGGAATATGTCTTATCCGGAGCTGAAAATTAAAAAATATGCCCGCAAATTAGAATTGAAAACAGAAAACACTCAATACTCTCCGGAAAATCCCTGAAATACCTAAGCGACGCCATTAAATACCCTTATAGGTAGCTGCTGG
>JAHEEB010000507.1:0-3101 GCA_024640925.1 Bacteroidota bacterium
TTCCGGAGATGGAAGCTACCTGTATTGGAACAACCCACATGCATTGAGTTACTGCAAATTGAAAATGTAACCAAGGAATACCAGGAGATAACCTGGTGCGAACAGAATCTACTATAACCCAAACAGCTCCTGCAAGCAATGCATTAAGCCACCATGCATGTTTTTGTTGAAAATTCTTTTTATAGAAAAACGTAAAAAGCCAAACCGGCAATGCTGTAATTAAAGCAAAATAAGTGGCGGAAACAATCCAAAGTGTAAATCCGATATTTGAACTGTTACCGGTATATCTACCAACCGACGAAACCATCCACGACAACAATATCAATCCCTGCACAAAACCACAAATAGCCCCTTTCAGGAATGCTCTACCGGGTTCTCTCATAAGAGAATAAAACAGGGGAATCAGCATAAACCATGCAAGCCAGTTCAGAAAATACTGCATAGCTATTCCTGATAGCACACCTGAAATTACTGGTTGAAGGTAGTTGGTGTATCTTCTATTTATGTTCAAGGGTAAAAATAATGGCACAGGGTGAAGGTAACTATTTGGTATTCATTATTTGATTTTATGTGATGATATAACAGATTATGTGGTTCTACGGATAGAATTATGGGATGACTTTTGTTTTATCATGTTCAACTTTTGATAAAAACAGACTCGAATTTACCTTTATATGAAAACTTTTAGGATAGACTAAAAATGGTACATTTGTTTTCTAAAAACCAAGTGAATATGAAAAAACGAATTCTTTGTTTGTTCGTTGTATTAATTGCCTTTGTTTATATTATCAACGCCCAAAAATTTAATACCTTAAAGGGATATATCGTAAAAAACAGTGCTGATACAATATATGGGTTCATTAAAAACACAAACAACTTAAATAACGAAATAATCTTCATGCCTGAAGATGGAGATGGTTTTATAAAATATGGGCCAACAGAAGTAGCTTCGTTCAGGTTAGAAACAGGAAAGCTTTATAAATCCAAACACATTGTTGATCCGGTTGATTCCTTGAAAAGAAACTTTGTTCTTTGTTTGGTTGATGGTAAAATGAGCCTGTATTTATTAGGCGAAGATTTTTGTTTCGAAAAAAACGGAACCCCTGTTATTCATATGGTTCAAAAGGACACTGTTGTGACAAAATACATGATTAACAGAAATGGAATAGTTACACCTTACGACTTTAATGAAAAAGGATTTGTAGAAGCCAAATTCAGCAGAGCAGATTTTATATATCTTGGGTCAATTCGGCTTCTTCTTTCCGATTGCAAAGATCTTCCTGATAAATTAAATCAACCAAGGTTTTCTTATCTTGATATGATAGATTATGTAGAAGAATATAATAAATGTGTTTATCCGGCAGAGAAATCCACACCTTATAGAAAAACTGTAAAATCAAAAATTGGTTTTGGAATAAGAGTAGAGTATGGAAACTCAATAATAAAAAGAAATTTACCTGATAATAAAGAGTACCAACAATCGTCTCAAAACCAAACTATGTATGGAGCTTTTGTAAATTTAGGAGTAGGCCGATATGTTTCATTCCAGCCCGAAATAAATTACTTTTCCAAAACGACTACAATTAGTTACATAGAAAATAATTATCGGAATATTGAAGAAGAGTACGACTGTGATTATTTACAGATTCCTGTTATGGCCTATTTTCACTTACCAACAAATTTCATACGACCGAATCTTTCTGCAGGTTTTGTATATGGTTATGGTCTTAATCAAAGTTTTGTGGAAAAGGATTTATATTATAAAAAGACTGTAGACATACCCTTAGATAAAAATGAGTATGGTTTTAGGTTTGGAGTGGGGGTACAATTTGATTGTTGCAAAAAAATTGGCGTAAATATTGAATACATCAACGAATTTGGAAACATTACTATGAATGATGATGAGAGAAAAAGCACTTATTCAAAAGGATTCTCTGTCAGCCTTCTTTTACGATAGTCAATCCCAATTCTCCACCTTTCCGGAGCATTAGTTGAAAAGCCTCGTTGTAATCGTTGTGGATTTCACCCTCCAGAATAGCTTCTTTAATGGTGTTTTTAATAATGCCCACTTCGCGACCGGGACCAACACCAAAGGTTTCCATAATCAGCTCACCGGAAATGGGTGGTTGGAAATTACGAATAGCGTCTTTTTCTTCTATTTCCTTCAGTTTTTTCCTCACTAGCTTAAGGTTGGACAGGTAGCGCTTTACCTTCTCGTCGTTTTTAGAAGTTATGTCTGCCTCACAAAGCAGCATCAGGTCGTCTACTTCGTCGCCAGCATCGAACAATAAGCGTCTCATAGCGCTGTCGGTTACTTCTTCCTGCGAGAGCATAATTGGTCGCAGGTGCAGCAACACCAACTTCTGTACATATTTCATGGGTTGGCCCATGGGTAGTTTCATTTGCCTGAATATTTCGGGAACCATTTTTGACCCGATAAATTCATGACTATGAAAGGTCCACCCGATTTCGTCGTCCCACCTCTTGGTGGCAGGTTTAGCAATATCGTGCAGAATGGCTGTCCAGCGGAGCCAAAGATTATCTGACTTGCGGGCAACATTGTCCAATACTTGCAGCGTATGAAAAAAATTATCCTTATGCGCACGTCCTTCAATTACATCAACGCCTTTGAGTTTAGTAAACTCGGGGAATATAATATCGAGTAAGCCGCATTCATCAAGCAAAAGAAATCCTTTTGATGGTTTTGATGAGTTAATTATTTTAACCAATTCATCTGTAATTCGTTCCTTCGATATTATTTTTATCCGTTCGGCATTGTTTTTAATCGAATCAAATGATTTTTTTTCGATTGTAAATCCCAGCTGCGAGGCAAATCGAATTGCCCGCATCATGCGCAGAGGATCATCGCTGAAGGTGGTATCAGGATTAAGAGGAGTACGTATAATTTTTTTCTTTAAATCATTCTGCCCGTCAAAGGGATCAATCAGTTCACCAAACGTTTCCTTGTTGAGCGAAATAGCCAGGGCATTAATTGTAAAATCGCGTCTTTCCTGGTCATCTTGCAGTGTGCCGTTTTCCACAACTGGTTTACGGCTGTTCCGATCGTACGATTCTTTACGAGCACCAACAAATTCAACATC
>JAHEEB010000507.1:3111-4461 GCA_024640925.1 Bacteroidota bacterium
GTTTATTAGTGCTGTGCCGAAGTTTTTGTAAACGGTAACAGGTCTGTTGCCCATTCTGGCAGCAACTTTCTCAGCTAATTCTATTCCGCTGCCAACAACCATTACATCTATATCCTTGGTTGGCCTGCCCAGCAAATTATCACGGACAAACCCTCCGATAACATAACACGATTGTCCTGTTTCGCCCACAATTTCAGATATAACACGAAAAACAGGTAAGTTAAGGTGACTTTTCATACGTTTACAAAAGGCCGTAAAAATACAATAAATCCGTTTTAGATTCAAATCATACTTGGAATGGTATAATAAACTAAAGCTGTAATAAGATTATTTCGTTTGGATTTGTATCAATTTTTCCGTTTTTTAAATACGAAATAACCAATCAAATTCAGAACCGACAAAAATAAATTTTCTATGATGAATAAAGATTACTGACCAAGCAATCGGTTGATTAATGCCGATGAATTAGCATAGAAACGGATTGGCTCCGCTTCCTTTCGGTTATGCAAAATTTTGGATTCAGAGCATTCGCCTGCGGTGAGAAGTATGTCTGATAATGTAATAAAGTAAAAAGAATAATTACTTTTCCCCTAAAAAAAATCCTATTATTCCATTGAAAAACCGAAGGAATAATAAGATTTATATGTTTAGTATTCTTCTGAAAAAATCAGAGAATTACTGTTTAATAAACTTGCCGGAGAATTTCTCTCCCTTAGTAGTTGTTATCTGAATAAAATAAGAACCTTGTTCCAGCCCTGATATATCTATTGTATTGTTACTTGCATCTACATCGTATTCTTTTATCTTTTTACCAGATAAGGAATAGATTGATAAAGAGGCTTCGTTATTACCGGGAATAACTATATTGAGAATGTTATTTGCAGGCTGAGGATACAATTGAACAGGTTCATCGGAGTTTTGGTTTAGTGCAGAGCCTTCAATTACCTGAAAAGCCTTGGTTTTGACACATGTATCATTGCACCCGTTTTCGGAAGTGGCAACAAGGGTTACATCATACCACCCAAGGTTATAGTAAAAATGCGAAGGGGAAGTCTCAACAGATGCTTCACCATCGCCGAAAGCCCATTTGTACGATTGTGCTCCGGTACTGTTATTAATAAAACTTTGTGCTTCGGTGGCTTTTAAATTATATGTGTTTACGGCGAAATCTGCATTCACTTCATCAAGCACGATAGAAACTGGTATTGTATCGGATTTACATCCGTTTTTATCGATAGATTGCAAATAATATGTACTGTTTTTACTAACTACGCCAATATTTAAGGTATCAGCATCTTCAATAAATTTATTGTCAGGACCATACCAGTTATTAATAGACATAGGATTTAC
>JAHEEB010000508.1 GCA_024640925.1 Bacteroidota bacterium
TGAAAGCCGATTCCTGGTATTGAACGGTATACGAAATCGTATCCTTTTTCATTGGACTGATTTCAGGGTTGAGAACATTTACCGGGAAATCCCTGCAAACTTCTTCAGCTATGCTCTTCAGGTTTTTACCGGTATATGTCTGGCAATTTTTCCCATTGTCAAGTAATATAGTGGGGCTATACCCTTCAATAATAACTGTATGTCCCAATTCTGAGCGCGATGTTGCCGAAGATCCTACTTTTATGACAATACCTCTGAATACCAGTTTTTCCTTCAACCCATTTTGGATTTCTAGGGCCATATCGGTTCCTACAAAATCTCGGGCTTTCTCGAGAAAAGAGTTGGCAATTTCGCCAATTTTCTCGCTTCCTATACCAATACGAAAGAAGTGATGTGAATGAACAGACTGGCTAACTTCAATAGATTTAAGCTCTCTGTAAGTTTTGCCGTTTAGCTGCACTATGGCAATGGCTGGAGAAATCATACTTATATTATTTAGGTGTAACTACTAATTATTTCACATACAACTGGTTTATCGTTTTTATACCTATCTTAAAAAGATGTATACCAGTTAAAAAATGTAAGGTTGCCTATCCAAATATATAAAAATATTTTTAATACGGATTAAACGATAGGAATAATTTCTATTGCATATAGCCTGCAAGGCTTAACGGGTGTGCCTTTATTGCACTTGCTAATTTAAAAATAAGGTTTTTGGAAAAGCCTGCTGCTTTGGTTTTTCACATCGATTTTACACAAAAAAAGGTGTCCCTTTTTTGAGACACCTTTATCGTTGTTTTATAATTTGTATCTATCGTTTTATAATCCTGCAGGTATAAACCGAATTGTCAGTTGTTACTTTCAGGATAAAAATTCCGGCAGGGAAATTATTCAGACTAACCTGTTCTGAAGAGTTATCGATTGTTCCCTGTATTAAAACTTTTCCTGTTAATGAATAGAAAGTATATATTCCATTCTCGCCCGATTGGTTGATAATAGTAACCATATCGCTTGTCGGATTTGGAAAGACTTTAATATTTTCTTTATTTGCCTCTGAAATACTATTGATGCTAACATTAAGTATTCCATTTACATAAGCAAACACATAGTTGTTATCACTTCCACCACTTACCGTAATAGTATATGTTCCTTCCGGACTATCTATTGTTGCATCAGTTGTAGCTGTTGGAACTTCATCAAGTACACTTTCATTATCGCTTTTTACAAATCCTGAATAGGAAAGGGTAAGCTCCGGATTTGCTTCACCGGGTTGTTTTCTTTGATCATTGGCAGTTACGGTGAGTAATGCTTTATTTACCCAAATAAAGTTTATTCCATATACTTCATTATAGAGCGTATCGGTAGGGGTAAATATCACTTCCAATAGCTGATCGTAATCGTGTGCTTCAAGCAAAGTTCCTGCTGCCGGGAAATAAAAGAATGTTCCCTCCATTTCTGCTTTTGCATTAAGCTGTGTAGAACTTAATAATGTACCGTAGGTTATCGTATCTTGTTCTTCCCAGGAGATGGTTGTTGTTTTACCCTGACCAATTCCATGAACGATTACCGATTTTGAATTTAATCCGTAAATGGAAAGTGCTATTTTGCTGTTCAACTCCCGGGCTTTCGTTGGTAAAAAGCGAACATAAATTGTTGTAACCGGAATTTGTCCGTTTACAGGCGAAATTTTTAAAGAAGATGACTGGAATCCTGAACCGGAAGTTTGTGAAATCTGAAAATATCTGGGAGGTGTTATAGTTAAGGCCGAATCTGTTTTCAGACAATAAACAGTAAAGCTTTGTTCGTCGGATGTAGAATCTAGCTTAACTTGGCCAAACGATATCGAATCGGGCGAAGGTGCAATGGC
The DNA here is from genome assembly GCA_024640925.1 of Bacteroidota bacterium. GTDB lineage: Bacteria > Bacteroidota > Bacteroidia > Bacteroidales > UBA10428 > UBA10428. The sequence goes on from JAHEEB010000508.1 coordinate 1,868, forward strand.
AACAGAAGCCTTGAAATCCTGGTTGATTTTTACGCCATCAATGCTTGTATAAGTGCGGCTTACTGGTGTAAAATCATAACCTTCTTTCGATGGTGTAACAGTAGTTGAAAGCCCATCAACTGTGCTGATATAATAATAATCAGTTGAATCTGATTCAACGGTTTGTTTATTACCATCAACATCGGTATAGGTTAATGTAACACCATCAATTTCGGTATTACCAGTAATGTACGGGGTATATATTTTACGAAGGTATGGACTGTCATCAATTCCAGCATATACATTTCCTTTTTTATCTGAAGCTATGGTCCTTACTGTTGAGCCAAGGCTAACTCCGGCTTTCCAATTGCAATCAATAGTTGAATTGGGTTTAAAACGTGCCAGGTTTGAAGCACAATATCCAATATTTCCGCCTGTACCACCCACATATACACAACCGGCACTGTCGGCAGCTAAAGTATACATGTAATTATTTACCGACATTGAGTTTACTTCGAGTGAGGGCGATACACGTGTAAACAAGTTTGCACTTATTGTGTTAATCGTCCAATATGAGCCACAGAGGTATAAATTCTGATACCTGTCAGGGGCTAACCCATTGATACCGGAATTACCGTTTCCGACTACATCTACTGCCCAGTTATTATCTAATGATCCGTTGGGCAGAAATCGAGCAAGTCCTTTTCGGGTGGCTCCATTAATTGTAAATGTTCCGGAAGTACTTACATAAAGATATTTTTTACGGTCAAAAACTAATTTATTTGGTGAAAAATTACTCATGCTGGGATTCCATGAAGAAACACTTGCATCGGTAGTTTTTATTTTACATAAGTAATTCATGTTGATACCCCCAATAGAAGAGAAAATACCTCCGACATACAGGTAAGAACTATCTCCCAGGGCCAGACATTGTACAGTAGAGTTGGGATTGGGATTCCAGGTTGCATCTACAACTCCGGCGGAAGAAACTTTTGCCAGGCGGTTTATGCTTTGTCCACCGATTGAAGTAAAAGATCCACCAACAAACAAATTGCCGCTGTTATCAATAGCCAAAGCTGAAGGAACAACGGAAATATTCAAATTCCAGTTTGTATCCACATTTCCGTCTTCTTTTATCTTTGCCAGGTAATTGCACGAAAAAGGATTAACTCCATAAAATGATCCACTGGCATAGACATATTTGTCAGAAACTTTTATAAAATTAACTGGTCCGCTGCAACCAGGATTCCAGCTCTCCGCTTCTCCTGAACTCCCTATACATGCAATATTACTGCGGAGAGAATGTCCTATACCATCGAAATTTCCTGCTATATATAGCTTATTGTCAAAATATTCGATTGAATTAGCATACATCAAAGAACCTGTGGAAAACTGTATGTCAAAATCCGCAAGTGTTCCATCAGGATTAATCTTTGCGGTATGATATCTGGTGGTTCCTCCAACAGTAGTAAAATTACCACCAATTTCAACACAGCTATTATCTGTTTTTATAATGGTTCTGACAAAACTATTTGCACTAGGATTCCATGCGGCAACTGAACCATCTGGTTTAATTTTTGCAATATAAGATCGGGCCAAACCTCCTATGGTATTAAACATACCACCAACATAAATATGGCTGCTGTCGCCGACCATTAATGTAAAAACCGAACTGGAAGCTCCAGGGTTCCATGCAGCTAATGTTCCATCATATCTGATTTTTGCCAGGTGAGAACGGGCTAATCCGTTTACAGTTGAAAAATACCCCCCGATATAGATGCTGTTGCTATCTCCTATAACAATAGAGTTTACATATCCATAAGTTGATAAAGTAACATTCCAGTTAGATAAAGTTCCATCACTTTTTATTTTAGCAATTCCTCTGTGACTAACTTCATTAATAGTATTAAAATTACCACCGATATAAAAGCAGTTGCTATCTCCTTTTACAATTGTATAAACATCGCCGGAACTTATGGGTTTCCAAGTTTTATCAACCGTGCCATCAGAAAGTATATGGGCTAAATGGTTGCAGGCAACTGAACCTATTTGAGTAAAAGCACCTCCAATATACCAGCCATTGTTGCCATCAGTGATCATGACATCAATCTGACCGTTAAAAGTAAGGAAGGAGTTATCTACTTTACCTGTAGTCCTGTCAAATCTTGCTACATATTGTTTTGGAGTAAATAGTTGTGTAAAATTTCCTCCAATGTATGTATTGGATCCATCACTCACGCAAGTAGTAATAGTATTATTCGGAACGGCTATTGATTTAAAAGTCTGTCCTTTTACACTATTCATGCACACGATGGCAATAACCAGTGCTATTGTTTTTGCCAACAGCCAGGTCTTTTCACCTGAAAATAAAGTTTTACCGTTTTTCTTCATTGTTTTGTGTTTTGCATAATACAAATGATTCATCAAGCAATATTAACAAGCATATAATATTTTGCAAAAATTTAGTGATGTTCAGTAGGTTTTAGTGACGAATGGTATATTTGTGATGAATATATCCTTTTCTGGAGACATAGAACTTCAGTCATTAAGATATTTCCCCTTTTTCATTTTCAATGGAATTTTTATTTTAATACGATTATAAAATCGTTTTTTA
>JAHEEB010000509.1 GCA_024640925.1 Bacteroidota bacterium
CAGGGAGTGGTCTAAGGAATATTGTTGAGCGTTATAAATTTTTCACTACCAACGAAGTAAAAATATTGAAAACAGATGGTATCTTTAAGGTCTCGATACCCCTTTTGACGGTTGAGTTATGATACGCACCCTTATTATTGAAGACGAGGAACCTGCTGTACAGAGGCTTGAGAAATTGCTAAAGGAAGCGGATTCTGAAATTGAAATAATTGATACCCTTGATTCGGTAAAATCGGCAATCAGTTGGTTTTCGAATAACCCACAGCCCAATTTACTCATACTCGATATTCAGCTGGCCGATGGGTTGAGCTTTGAAATTTTCAAGGAAATTAAAATAGACAGTTTTGTTATTTTTACCACTGCATACGATGAATATGCTATAAAGGCATTTGAACTGAATAGTATTGACTACCTGCTCAAACCTGTTGATAAGGTAAAACTGAATGCTGCTATTACAAAATTTAAAAAACTCCATGCTTTAAAACCTTCATTTGATATTGGTGAAATCATTCAATATATTGAAAATAAAAAATCAAATTATAAGAGGCGATTTGCCATTAGTATTGCCAACAGAATCAGATCCATAGAAACCCACGAAATTGCATATTTCTATTCTCTCGATAAAAACACATTCCTTTGCACATTCGATGGACAAGAATATCCGGTTGACTTCTCATTAGACAGGCTTGAATCGTTGCTCGATCCCGTGCATTTCTTCAGAATAAACCGGCAGATTTTTATCCAGTTTCAGGCAATAAAAAAAATGCATATTCTTTCTAAAAGTCGTATAGAGCTTGAGATTGCTGCTTCGATCAAAAAAATGCTGGTCAGTACAGCCAAGGCACATTCCTTCAGAGAATGGATTGATAAATAATCCATACTTCTAGTTGCTATTCGGCCTTATTCCCTAATTTTACCATTTCAGTTTTTTTTCAGAAATAAGTTTTAAATGGATAATAGTAAACGAATAGCTCAGTCATATGTAACCCTTACAATAGGTGTAATCATACTTGGATTTTCACCCATTTTTATAAAGCTCGCAAATGCCCCCGGAATCATCACCTCTTTTTACAGGTTAAGTATCGGAACTCTTGTTTTGACAGTACCTTTTCTATATAGTAAAATAAAAAACAAGCAGAAACTACCACTCAGAGGTGTGTTTATAGCTGTTCTGGCAGGCATTTGTTTTGCGTCTGATATGGCATTGTGGACAACCGGAATTATGTTTGGCAATGCAACTCTTCCAACGCTTACAGGCAATATGGCCCCTCTCTGGGTAGGTATAAGCGCAATTTTTATTTTCCATGAACGACAGAAAAAAGGTTTCTGGATGGGACTACTCCTGGCATTTTCCGGTGTAAGCATTATAATATTGAAAGATATTTTGGATCCCTCAGGATTATTTAAGGGAATGATATATGGTTTGTTTGCTGGAATGTTCTATGCGGGATATTACCTTTTTACCCAACCAGGAAGAAAATATTTGAATACAATAAGTTTTCTTTATATCAGCTCTCTAACCACCTCCATAGTGCTGGGTATTTATGCGTTGATATTTAGGCAGAGTTTTGTCGGATATCCGCAACAAACATGGATGTTTTTTATTTTAATGGGTGTTATGGTACAGGCAGGAGGTTGGTTTCTAATCAACTTCTCACAGGGTTATTTGCCAGCCTCCATGGTTGCGCCCACACTTCTTATTCAACCTGTAATAGCGGGTATCATCGAATGGTTCCTGCCTGGTGGGCGCCTTACATTTTTGCACATAATTGGCGCATTTATTGTAATTGCTGGTATTTACATGGTACATTACAGCAGGGAAAGCAATAGGTAGCCCGAAAATGAAGATTAATCCAAATTTAAATAAGTATAAAATATTAAGATTCGTTTGAGTACTAAATAATGCCATAAGATTCGAATTCACAAGCCAAACAAGATTATTTCCAGGTAAATTGTACTTTCTACAATTAAAACTCGTGGAAAAGTAGGACATTGATTTCATTTGTGTATTTTTGAAACAATTAAGAATTTTTTCCGCAAACTTTTAATTTCAGTATAATGAATCAGCATCGGTTTTCCATCGGTTTTTTCTTTTTCTTTTTTCTTTCAATCATTATTTTACCCGCTCAGACTTTATCTACCAGCAACCTGCCCATTGTTGTGATCAATACAGGAAATAATGAGATAACTGATGAACCTAAAATCAGTGCTACCATGGGTATAGTTTTTAATGGTACCGGCACAGATAATAGCATCAATGGCCCTTTCAATCATTATAATGGAAAAATTGCCATTGAAACAAGAGGAAATACCTCTCAACGATTTGACAAGAAAAGCTATATGTTTGAAACAAGAAATACTGCAGACCAAGATACCTCCGTAAGCATTTTAGGAATGGGGAAAGATGAGGACTGGATTTTACATGCCATGTATATTGACAAGTCTTGTTTGAGGATACCATTGAGTTTTTACCTGGCTCAGAGAAGCGGTCATTATGCATCGAACTGGCGTTATGTCGAGCTTGTTATTGATGGAGATTACAGAGGGTTGTATATTTTAGTTGAGAGAATTAAAAGGGACAATGACCGGGTTGACATTGCTAAGCTTGATGAAGATGATTTGGCTGGAGACTCTTTGACTGGTGGCTACATGCTGCGAATTGACTGGGTGAAGAATGCCGGGTTCGAGTCAAAATATAATTCAATGGGTGGAGTTCCATTGTTTATCCAATGGTATTACCCCGATGAAGATAAAATAAAACCGGAACAAGCTGCATACATTAAAAATTATATATCTGATTTTGAAGATGCTGTTTTCTCAAGTTCTTTCACAAATACTTTAGGGAAGAGATATACCGACTATATTGATGTGAATTCTTTTACCGATTTTGTTTTGATAAATGAACTCAGTAAAAACTCCGATGGATATAAACTGAGTTGTTACATGAGCAAAGAAAGGGACAGTCGTGGTGGAAAACTTGCAGCAGGACCTATATGGGATTTCGATCAAACATATGGTATGTCGGTTATATGTTCAAATGATGATTATACAGGTTGGACTTATCCACAAGATCAGGAACTATGTTTTGACCATTCAACCATGCCAATGTGGTGGGGTTCTATGATGTCAGACCAGGCATTTAAGGATCATATAAAATGCAGGTGGAATACGCTTAGGGACGGGCCTTACCAAAAAGATTCAATTCTAAATTGGATTGATGTGCAGTCAAATTATATAAGCAAAGCAGTTGATAGAAATTTTAAGAGATGGCCCGATGCTATCGGTGAACATATCTGGTGTGAGCCTGACCCAATACCTCAAACTTACGCGGAAGAGAAATCTGTTCTTGAGAGTTGGATTGAGGATCGCCTTCAATGGATGGATTCTCATATGCCGGGTAACTGTACAAATGATTACCTTTTCACCAAAACCAGCTTAGCAGACAACCAATTGATTGTGTCACCAAACCCAGCTGTAGATTATGTAGATATACAGGCAAGTTCAGGAGATCTGGTTGTCATTTATAATAATTATGGACAAATTATTTACAAAACTTCTTTGAAAGATTTATCTGCCCGAATCGACCTATCAGATTTTTCAGCTGGGGTTTATTTTGTTTCAGTTACAGGGAAAATAATGAAACCAGTACAAAAGTTTGTTGTTGTGAGATAAATTAAGTTGAATAATGAATAAAAAAGGTAAAAGGCGAGATAAAAACTGGATGTAATTCTTGTTTAATGGCAAAAACATGTCAGTCTCTCTAATGTGTGAAATGGGTTCACAGACCATTTTTAATTTAAAAAATAGACTCCGTGAGTTCAGGAAAGTTTTGTATTTTTAGTCCCTACAGACTTAATCTTTTTTAATTTAACACCCTATGAAGTTTAATTTTGAATTACTAAAAGAAAAAATTGAAATTGCTGCAAAAACTGCATTTCAGGAAATATATTCCAAACATAAAGATGAAGAGATATGCAGCTTTGCACTTTATAGCGACGAAGGGGCCATGACTGTTTGTCCTTCAGCCAATACACTGGAGCATCTTTCTGGTTACAGCGAAGAAGAGAAAGAGCATATCGATTATTACAAATTTGAACCAGCCGAATGGAAATACGAAATGGTGGGTGCTGATGAGCTATTTGCCGATATAAGTACTATGGTAAGAGAAGAAGTTTTTAAAATGGAAGAAGAAGAAAATGTTGAGCTGTTTTTGAAATTTCAAAAGAAGTTGTACGAGACATGTATTAATGTTCTTGGAAAATTAAAAGAAGAAGGTTTCTTTAAATCCATCGTTGGCAAAGAAATTTTCTTAATATTTACGGTTACAGAATTTGAATTTGACGACAGCGATATAATAAATATGGTTACACAGCTAAATGATAATAAATATAAAGACGAGTATCTGGCTTGGATGAAAACCTGGGGAAGTTATTAAGTTTATTAAAATTCCATAATGA
>JAHEEB010000049.1 GCA_024640925.1 Bacteroidota bacterium
AAAAAGTTGCTTCTTATAAATTCGTTCCAACGCTATTCCCCATTGTTTAATGAACCGCCGTATACGAACGGCGAAGCCCTCACGAATACCTTTGAAAAGAAATTAATAAATGAGTAGACCCTTATGTACGCTGGTGTGAGAGGTTCTCCGCTAGGCATTGCATAGCGGCAGCCTACTCAATTAGGCGCTGGCTTTATTTTCTTCTATTTTTTCAGGTTCTCCATAAGTTCGACAGGGTTAACAATTTTCCCAAACTTATATTTCTTATTATTCTTTTCTATCTCAATTATGTCGCCAGTTTCTAATGCATTATTCCAAAATTCTTGAGGTGTAACACTTGGTTTAACTTGGCAAGCTAAAGTATAAAGTCCAGCAATATATGGAATGACCCAACTTGTACCACCTGTTGAATAAAAAACATAACTATTATTTCCACTCTGACTAGCGGTACACCTAGAATCCACTGGAACCATTAATGTAGAATCTATCTTATAATATTTTGGATTCTTATAAAACGATTTTGACCAAAGTACTCCTGGAAAATAGGAATGAATATCGTCTGGATTAGTCATACATTCTTTTCCAATTCCATGAAATCTTAAATTTTGAGTTTTTCTAAGAGAGATGGAGACAACAAATACATTCTCTTTGCTTGCATCTTCTATAGCTTTCAGAAAGTCGGGGTTATCACTGCCAAACGAAATGGATACAACTCTTATTTTTTTATCCGTAGGTAAAGTCCTATTAATCTCCAATATTCTATATATCGATTTAGTATACCCTTTGGTATATACATCCCTTTTATTAAATAACTTATATCTAATAAAAGCCCCCAACGATGCATTCGTAGTAGAAATGTAATATAAATTGGCTTCAGGAGCAACTCCAACCGTTTTTCCTACAGCAATAGAAGTAACAGCTGATCCATGCATACTAGCTCCCCCATGTTTAGAAGCATGTATTTCTTCGTACATTCTCAATTGATCCTTATACTCGTAATGGTCTACCAATAAATTCTGGTCGATTATCGCAATGCCAACTCCTTTTCCGGTTATCCCCATTTGATGAAGGTTGTGAATACTTAATCCGGGGTTCTTTCCTATTTCCATTATCGAATCCGGATTGAAACCAACAGGCAATGACTTAGGCCAATTTGTTTTACTATCAAAATCTGAATGCAATAATTCAATAAAATTATTTTTTAAATCCATATCTGAAATATCACGACATCTTAAATCACGTTCCAAATTCTTTGTAGAGCCTTCCTTGTATGTTTGCAACGAATCCAATTTTCCAAATCTATAAACAATCGAATCCGGCTTGCTTACTATTGTTAGGTCATTACCTTTCGAAATATTTGTCTTATAGAAAAGGGAACTACAGCTTGGAAATATCAAGATTATACCAATTATTAAAATAAAGTCTTTCATAAGTATCATTTACGTTTAGTGATCAACTTGCAAATGGCTCTCAAGCTTGTGCCTAATCGAGTAGGGAAAGATACGAAATATTTCGCATCTCCACCCTCTCACACCACTCCCGATGTACATCGGGATACCGGCCGGTATACGGCGGTTCGTTAAACATGGCTATATCTGACGAATATTTCACTCATAGGTATAAAGCCCCTTTGTTTCAACCGTTCCATGGTTATGGTGGTTTTTAAGATTGGGGTGTTGACTATATGCCAGCCCCCACGTCTGTTTAAACCCCATGTGATGGCTAGCCACAGAGGAACTCCTAATTGTTTAAGGTTTCTGATTCTTGTTCGCATCCTTTTCCAGCTTTTCCAAATACAATACCGCAACCGGCCGCTCAGGATTCTGTCCAATTCTTGTAGTCGTGTCTTTATACTGGCATATTTGAAATAACCTATCCACCCAAAGCCCAGTTCACGTAACTTTTGTGTTCGTTCAACCAGTGAGAGGGGTGTTGTTTTACGGGTTATTTCTTTACACTTGTGTACAAATTTCTGCCAGTTCGATTCGATTACTTTCAGTCCAAACTTCTGGCTCCGTGTTCGGTATATTCCGTAACCTAATAGCTCCATGTGGCCGGCATAACGCACTGCGCTCTTTTCGGTATTGATTTTGAGCTTTAGCTTGGTTTCGATATAACGTGTGATGCTCCGCATTACACGTTGTGCCGACTGTTTGGTGTGCACGTAGATGCTAAAGTCGTCGGCGTATCTCACAAATTTGTGCCCGCGTCGGGTAAGTTCTTTATCCAACTCGTTCAATACAATGTTAGAAAGCAATGGGCTCAGTGGGCTTCCTTGCGGTGTCCCCTCTGTCCGTTTACATGTTAGGCCATCGAGCAGAATGCCCGTTTGAAGGTACCGGCGTATCAGGCTTAAAACTACTTTATCTTCTATGTCTTTTGACAAAAGCCCCATTAAATGGTCGTGGTTTACCTTGTCGAAGAATTTCGACAAGTCGATATCTACCACATAGTGGCAGCCTTCGTTGACATAGGTTAAAGCTTGTTGTATGGCCTGATGGCAGTTCTTCCCTTTTCGGAATCCATAACTGTACATCGAAAATTTCGGGTCGTACTGTTCATTTAGCTCCTGCGATATGGCTTGCTGGATTAACCTGTCCATAACTGTCGGGATGCCCAATAGGCGTTTACCACCTTTGGGCTTGTCTATTTCTTTCCCTAAGACTGGTTGTGGGCGATAAGTACCTTCAAGGATTGACTGTTTAATCGTGTCCCAATGTTCCTTCAGAAATGGTTTTAGTGCTACTAATTCCATTCCATCCGTCCCAGCGCAGCCTTTGTTCCCAAAGACCTGCCGGTAGGCATCGGTCATGTTCACCTTGCTTAAAATCCTTTCTATCATTTCGTCTTCTTTGGCTGTCGTTCCCCAAATGAATGCCGCCTGGCTCTCGGATACTACCTTTAGCAAGCCCTGCGAATTACATCATGGTTCCTGACGTTTAACGTTCTGTCCTTCGGTATTGTGTGAGGCTTCCAGTTTATCCCTTGTTCCTGGGGCTGGCTCGTGTCCATACTTAATATGACTTCTGCTGACCTCTCAATTGGACCAGCGCGTGGCCTTTGAGATCTCCCCGGGTAATGACATTAACTTTCGTCCTATCGCTGCTACATCTACGCATCTGGTTGTTCGCAATATTTTGGGCTTCAGTGTGACGTGCCACCTTACCCTTACCAGCCCCGCCTCGGTATGTAGTTCTTGTTCATCAGTACAGGAGTTTACAGTCAGGCTTCCTTCAGACCCAGCCTCACGGATGGTATCCTTGCCTCTTGTTAGCAGTTCCATATTGCTTGGCCTGCAAGGGTCTCGCACCCTTTAGTTAATGCCCATGCCGGGCGCACACGGTGAGTATAAGAATAGTAGCCGACTGCGTGGCACTTTCTTGTCAAGTTACAAGAAAGTTGATGCGGGCTACAACCCTTGAATTTACTACTGTCCCGACTATTATTTTTATACATTGTTGTGTTTAGTTTTTAACCAAATTGATGTTCCATATATTAAAATCGTAGCAGTGAATGAAGATAATGACATTGCTAATTCACTTCCCTCATATGTACCTGATGCAGAACCAAATATTCCGAACATCAATGGCTCTCCAATCACGATATAAATCATCTCAAAAATTATCAATGGAATTAATCCCAAGAGTAACTCAAGAGTTTTATATTTATTCGAAATCTTTTTTATAAGCAGAATAAAAATCAAGGAAATTGCTGTTGTCAATAAGGCATTAATTAAAACTGCAATCATATAAATGTATCCTTCTGTTACATAGCCACAATAAAACATTCCTGCAATTGTGGTAATAAAAAAGTATAAAATAATACAAATCAAATCATGCTTAAATTTTGTCCTTTTAATCATTTGTCAATCCTTGTTAAATGGAAATCCATAAGGTCCTGGTTTTGAAACAGCCTTTGAATAAGAATTAGAATTTATAAAATCAAGAATCAAAAATTCAGTTCCTTTAATTGAGATAATTACTCCTTTGTTTGATGTTTCAATATTGAAATCTTTTTCTTGCAATTCTTTTTGAATAGTGAAGTCGTTTATAAAATCCTCGGATATTGGAGGAGCAAAATCATTGTCAATATATTCCCTTACGTCAGAAGATTTTTCAACTACCGTTCCTGTTGAGCATACAAATCCGTCCAAGACTATTTTATTGTCATTTTCTGATTCTGAATCCAGAAGATATGCCCAAATCGAATGCTTATCCTCTTCGATTATCAAATCCTTTTTAATCGAATCAAGATGTTTTGATATGTAGATGGTTTCTCTCATAAATTAAACACAACAGTTGATGGTTTCGTTTAGTGTGGGAGCGCGAAGCTTTAACTAATCAGTTTACACCGCCTTTTGTTTACGGGCCACAAACGCCAAAACCCTCACCAATACCGACATTAACGAAACCATTTGTTGGCAAACGTTATTTATTTATCATCCATATTTAATCTGTATACATGCCTCTTATCATAATTGTCAATCAATTGTCTGCCAAGAATTGTATCCTTTGGAAGAAACTTTCCTTCGTAATATAACTCTCCTAGTTCATCAATCGATTGTTCATGTCCTTTTTCAAATGCAAGTCTCAAATAACTTAATGCTTTATTTCTTGTTTCTTCATCACAGCTATCAAGTGAAAGTGTAGTTCCTGGTGTATCTGTACTTTTAAGAAGTTGGAAATAGACGTCAAAATATGCTTGAGGATAGTCATGTTTTTTTGCCATTTCCTCTGCTATTGGTAAAAAGTCTCCATGCGGTAAATCAAGGTATGCAATTGATAAAGAATAGTATGCATCGGTATCTCCTTGATTTAATGCTAATTCTTTTAATTCACTCAAAGGTCTACCCGGGTCATTCATGGATATAACCTTATCATTTCTTGAGTTATTACAAGATATAAGAATAATAACAATCACTATCCAATTAATATTTTTCATCTAAGTCATTATTAATTCTACTTTGACAGATTACCAGAAAATGGATAACCAAATCCAATTTCCTATCCAGAATAAGTTAACAATCAAGACAATAATTCTTATAATTTTATTTTTAGATCATTTAATCAAGCCGTTTCAAATTTGCAGGAGGTCATTTATAATGGTTGCCAACTCCTTATAGGTGCATAAAAACTGCACCTATTTTCCACATTTGGTACTATAGGTACACTTTTCATTCCTTTCTTCTCCATCTGGCTTTCATTTTTTTGTACTTAAAATTCCATACACAATATACCAAACTTCCCTTTACCTGTCAATAAGATTGTTTATAAAAATAAAAGGTAATTTTCAACCCGTTGTTAACAGGTATTGTATGGCTAACAATATGGCAGTTTAAAAAGCTATACTGGCTAAATGCCTCTGTTTGCAGTGCAACTGAAGGAGATATGATTAAGCATGGCTGTTTCAACGGCTAGTACTCTTTTTTCCCATTTACACACTTTCGTGGACTCTACCCACACTTTTTTGGACACAGTTCGTCGAATAGACTCCAATTTTATCTTTTGCTTTATTGTCTCTATAAATACTTCTTACAAGCTGTATGGAGTCACGTTTCATGTCTTGCCCAAGCGTATATTTGTACTCACGAGGGAAATCCTGTGTATATAGAAACACCTGCAATTATTCTGCGGTCATGAGAATAGTTCGTAATATAAAGCCATAAATGTAATTTTCGTAAAAAAATCGAGCGCTACGCGGTTAAATTGTTAAATTGTTAAATAGCCCGAACAGCACGCACACTGTATGTGATGCTCTTTCCGTTGCTGCTCTGGTAGCCATAGTCGAAGTTCTGCACCCAAGCGTAGTAGTAGTTAAAGTTATTATCCTCGCTAGAATTCCAATACCAGGCACTAGCAAAACCGCCAACCGCAGTTTTTTGTAGGTATAATAAATTCAGCTCATATTTTGAAGGTAAATACCAGTCTCCATAGGTTACTCCATCAACAGTAACTGAATAATCGGCACAAACTTTTGCAGCAAAATTTCCTGTTTGGTTATCTGCGATATTTCAGTTACGTTGATAAGTATATTTAATATAAAAACTTTTTTTCATTAGCTTTCGTAGTAGTGGTCAGGTGATCACGTTTTAATCAATTAAAAAAACAATTTACATGGAAAAGAAATTCTACTTTACAGTTGTATTGGTTATGTGCTTCAGCTCTTTATTGCTTTCACAGAACCCGGTTGACAGCATTGTTGATGAAAATAATGGCTTCAATGGATATTTAGTCTGTCCCGTTGGAGCAACACAGTCTGATTTTTATGCTCAATCATTTATCGCCAACGTAGATACAATTATGCGTTTTGGGGTTATTATTAACCAAAAAAGCCCAGAAGGTCAGGTTATATTATCCATTGCAGCCGATACCTCTGGTAAGCCAAATGTAACAAACCCATTGTACCAGGGGGAGTTAATAGATCCCACAACCGATACCGTTTGGTTTTATGAAGAAGTGATTAAAATCCCTGTTACCCTTGGTCAAAAATATTATGTTTTGATTGATGGAATAAATAATGCAGGGGCAACAGGATCTGCTCAAATTGGACTTTCCGATACATATACTGACAGCTATGAATACATGATCTATTCAAATAATGGTGGATCTAGTTGGACGAATTATGGAGGTATATTAGCCATTTATGTTGAAGGCACACCGGGAAATTACCCGGTTACTTTCGCGGTAACAGATACTTCAGACGACGATACGGTTGCTTTTGAAGGAGTAAATATATCGTTTGAAAATTATGGTGATAAATTAACTGATGAGTTGGGGTTAGTTGCATATGACCAGGTATATTTCACCGGGGGTGATTCGATTCAATGGACAGCAACTAAATTAGGCTACTATACACGATCGGGATATGTTAAAATATCCGATACAACAACGATTAATATTATTTTAACTCGGATACCAGTATATTCAGTAACATTTACCGTGAGCGATACAAACGGCAGTCCTATTGAAGGAGCCTCTGTTGCTCTCGATGTTTATGGAGATATGATTACAGATGCTTACGGTATGGTTGTGTATGATACTGCATATGAAACTTTTGAACCAGGGATACCTTACCAGATATCCTTTGCCGGTTATTATCCGGTTAACGATAGCCTGGTTTTAACATCCGATACGGTTATAAACATAGAAATGGTTCATTATCCTTATTATAAAATAATCTTCCGTGTAACAGATAGCTCAGCATATGTTGAAGGGGTTAATGTAGCTCTTGCCGGCTATGGCAATGAGATTACAAATGCTGACGGATTGGCTGTTTTTGATAGCGAAATATACACTGCCGGCGAAAGCCTGACCTATGAGGTAACCTTTGCCGATTATTATCCGGTTAGCGATAGCCTGGTTTTAACATCCGATACGGTTATAAACATAGAAATGGTTCATTATCCTTATTATAAAATAATCTTCCGTGTAACAGATGGCTCAGCATACGCTGAAGGGGTTAATGTAGCTCTTGCCGGCTATGGCAATGAGACTACAAATGCTGATGGATTGGCTGTTTTTGATAGCGTAATATACACTGCCGGCGAAAGCCTGACCTATGAGGTAACCGGAACCGGAATCAATACAGCTACCGGTAATATAGTAATCGATACAGCCAAAACAATTAATGTTGTTGTGAGCTATCACGTTGGAATTTCTGGAATATCAAAGGAAAACATTAAAGTTTATCCTAATCCGTTTACCGGGTATATTGAATTGAGCCTCGGGCACATTATTGCAGATTTTACATTTGTGTTGTATAATTCAGCCGGACAAGTTGTTTTAAACGAAGTTTTAAGTAATCAAACACCTGAAAGCCTGATTAGAATCAATACCGAAGGGTTGGAAAAAGGAATTTATTTCTATCAATTGATTACTAAACAAGAAAGCTGGAGCGATACTATTATAAAAAATTAGACTATCAAAATAATTGTGGAGGTAAGGTGCACTGGCGGACATAGTCCGCCAGCCATCTACTCGATTAGCGGTAGTGCTTATCTGTTTAGTGTTTTCATTTCCTTAAATCCCTTTTAAGATAAATCATATCAACAAGTTGTATATCACCCTCGAAAATAGGGTGGTCGTAATTGTCTACAAAAAAATTCTTTACTCGATATGACTTTTCAAATCCACAACTTTCATAAAACGATAATATTGCCGGCGTTTCACCTGTCCCGACAAGCATCGTTTTATAGTCATTTTTGTAAAAATCAAATATGAAATTTATCAATGATCTACCATACCCTTTGCCCTGATATTTCTCATATGTCGCTATGTTTTTCAATTCACAGGTTTCACTGTTTATTGGCATTACAACACAAACACTTTTCAAATCATCGTCAAATAAAGCAAACAAGTCTCCATTCGGCAAATAGTTGTCAATCATATTTTCCTGCTCGTCTGCCAACAACAATAAGTCAAGGAATTGTTTTTTATTTTCGATAATTTTTTCAATTTTCATCTTATCTCTGTTGTTTCCTAATTTATTAAATTTCATTTTCCGCTGTATCGCCCAGCATTACCGCTAACTCCTTATACGCACATAAAAACTGCACCTATTTTCCACATTTGGTACTATAAGTGCACTTCCCATTCTTTACTTCTCCATCTGTCTTCCATTTTTACTAAATAAAAATCCACCACAATATACCAAACTCCATGTTATCTGTCAATAAGTTTGTGAATAAAATAAAAAGGTTGTTTTCAACCTGCTAAGAACAGGTGTTGCAAGCTCATTCTGTTTGTTTTTAACCAACCCCAACCTTAGTAAGGGGCAATAACAAGGCGGTGGAACATAATACCAACAAGCTGGTTTTAAACTGTTCTTTTTTTTTAGTACCCGAATAAAATCATTTTTCTTTGTAGTTAAAAAGAAGTCAACCTGGCAGCGTCTTCAGACCTGCCAGCGTTGTTGAAAAAAGTAACTAGAAAACATCAAAAATTCTTTAACCACAGTTTTAGGTTTTAGATAATTTTTTTTATATAATTTCCCGTTTCTCTTATCAGTGTAATCGGGTTAATCTGTTATAATCTGCGGTTCAGACATTTTCTCCTGCACACCAAATCTTTCTTTTATGTAAAAACTCTATGTATGCACAAATCTGTTATTGCCCCTTACTAAGGCCTTACTAAGGGGTTGGGGTTTTTAATCAAAAATACCATATGTATTTGCCTGCAATTCGGAGCGTGGCCATATCAAAGTCTAATCTTTTAAAAGAGGTAGTAGATTTTTTCGTTCTCCCACTGCTTTCTTTTCTATCCTTACTGACTGTTTTTAATAGCAAAACTTGAAAAAACATGCTTTATCTACCTCTTTGTTTTTTAATTTACCTCTCTGATTTTAGCGTGTTTACCCTTTATCCCTGAAGAGAAGTCCATAGCCGCCAGGCCGGGTTTTAGTTCAACCGGGAGTTCATGTTTGGGCTTACAGCCCACATGAACTCCTATTTATTGGCCGCTGGCATTTATTATTATTATGTTTATTTCAATGTTAGTGAATCTTTCATTTTAGCCTTGGCTGATTTTAATATCTCAACTAGCTTTTTATTTTCCTCTTCTCGGGAAAGGTAAACTTGAGAAAGTCTTGCATGCGTATAATCAGATTTATCATTTATTTTTAGAGCGGAATTCAAAAAGTGTTCGGCTTTATCAAAGAATCCCTTATTATTATATAAATTACCAATATTTGAAAGAATCCAGTCCTCATTATTATTAGCTAAATCATTTGCTTTCTCATATGATGTTAAGGCTAAATTTGAAAATTCCAAATCTAAATAAGCATTACCTAAAAGCGTCCAATACGTTGAATCTGTGCTATTGATTTTAATAAGCTCTTTATAAAGAAGTACACAGATATCTTTATGTCCTAAATCATAGCATGTCCTTGCTAATTTATAAAGAATCTGCTCATTGTTTGGATATTCAGTAAAACCATTATATAAAATTTCTAATGCAGATTCTTTTTTGTCAATAGAAGTAAATAGTGATGAGAGTTTTATAAACAAACCAGGATCTTTCAATAACTTCATTGATTCATTTAAAAATTCAAAGGCTTCATCTTTTTGATTTATTTCCATCAAGCAATCAATTTTAAGATTTGTAAGCGTTATTTTTCTTTGACAATGTATTAAACCTTCTTCAATAATCTCAATGGCTTTTGAATATAGATTATTGGAAAATAAGGTATTTGCATAAGCCAAATAACTTAAATTATTTGTTTTATTCTCATTAATTAATTTTTCATATTCTGCTTTGCCAATTTGAGCATCTTTTTGGAACTTTGCATAGCAAATATATCCTTTGAATGTAACCTTGTCATCATTGTCTTTACTATTTCGAATCATCTTATTTAAAGACTTTATTGCGGAATCATATTCTTTTTTCACAAATAACATTTCAAACCAATCTTCTGAATTATTATCTTTTTTTGTTTCTACTGTTTTTTGAGAATCAATCTCAGGTTCATCATTTAATTTCTTGGAGCCTCCATTTTTAATTATTGCTTCCCTAATCTTGTGTGAGGCACTTCCCGTAGCAGCTTGAAGATTATTATCAGTCCTTGATGTTTCATATTTTGCTGGTGTAACACCAATAAGGTCAGTGGGAAGATGAAACTCCTTGTTATCTGGAATAACTATAAAACAACTCTTTCGGCCAAGCCTACCAATAAATAATCCTAACTCAAATAAAACATTATCTCTAATTGCTAAATCTTTTTTCCCTCTAATCATAATATGGTCATCGGGAGTAAATACGAATACACCAAAATCACATGTGTCTAAAAGAGATAACAATGATTCTAAAGATGATTCTGATAAATTAAATATACCTTGAGACCAAACAGTTGTCTCAGAAATGTATTTTAAGTTTTCCTGAATAGCGTATGCAACATCTAGTCCTTCTACAGATGAGGCAATAAATAGTCTGTATTTGCTCATGATTTATATTTAATAATAACCTGATTCAATATATTATTTGCATTGTAACAAATTTTGCTTGCGGCCAACTCCTTATAGGTGCAATAAAACCACACCTA
This sequence comes from Bacteroidota bacterium, assembly GCA_024640925.1. Lineage (GTDB taxonomy): Bacteria > Bacteroidota > Bacteroidia > Bacteroidales > UBA10428 > UBA10428. The sequence continues at coordinate 11,035 of JAHEEB010000049.1, forward strand.
TTTTCCATATTTCGTACTATAGGTGCACTTTTCCTTCCTTTCTTCTCCATCTGTTTTCCATTTTAAGTAAATAATCTACCCCAATATACAACCTCCGCCGTTATCTTCCAATACCTTCCTGTATATAATAATCAATAAGTTTTCAACTAGTAAGTTATTAACAGACAGGGAGCAGGAATAAAAAAACGCTGTAAACATTAATCTTCGTTTAAACAAACTACTCTACCCTTCCCGAGGATCGTTGCAGATTCGACAAAGATCGTTGCAGATTCAATAAAAGTTACTGCAGATTCGACAAAGATCGTTGCAGATTCGATAAAAGTTACTGCAGATTCGACAAAGATCGTTGCAGATTTGAAAAAAGTTACTGCAGATTCAATAAAGATCATTGCAGATTCAACAAAGATCATTGCAGATTCGATAAAAGTTGTTGCAGATTCGACAAAGATCATAGCAGATTTGAAAAAAGTTACTGCAGATTCGATAAAAGTTACTGCAGATTCAATAAAAGTTGTTGCAGATTCGACAAAGATCATAGCAGA
>JAHEEB010000510.1 GCA_024640925.1 Bacteroidota bacterium
ATGAACTGGATCTCAGGCAAAGGATCTCGTATGCAGAATTTCATGAACTGGATCTCAGGCAAAGGATTTTGTGTGCAGAATTTCATGAACTGGATCTCAGGCAAAGGATCTCGTATGAAGAATTTCATGAACCAAATCTCAGGCAAAAAATCCTAACCTTTCTTAGTAATAAAGAATACTACCGATTTTTTATTTCCGTAGGAATCAATCAAAGTTAAGGTATGCTGGCCTCTTTCGGGCATTACCGTCATCTTATGCTTTTGGTTAGTCAGTCCTATATAGTTATCATCGATATACCAAAATATAATCTGATCGTTTAGCTGGTGAGCTGCTGTAAATATTATGGGTTGATATTTACCATCGAAATCGCGGGTTATCTGAATTCTTGTATTTGGCTTTGGGTATTCTATATCAATCATGGAAGGACTTCTGAATGAAGGGCAAAGAGGATTATGAACTGGTATTCTTTCAATAATATTACCGTTTTTTCTGAGATACTCAACTACCATTGGCGGATATACAACATAATGGACTTCTTTGTGTCCGTCATCCCAGCATTTAGAGCAGACACTATACTTGGTATCTTTGTCGACAAAGGTACGCATATGGTAGGGACATAATTTCAGACTTCCTTGTTTTGGTGCCGGTACCATTTCTTTCTGATCGCACTTGTCTGTTGCCATATATCCTGTAACTGCACATATTTCTATCATCTCAAAGTCGAAATCTTTCAGGTTCCACCAGGTATTTTCTTTGGGGTGTGGCAAAGCATCAAATACATCGAACATTAGTGGACCTGCACTACCTGCACCTGATAGGTTTTTGTTCATTGTAGCATCGAAATTGCCCACCCAAACTGCAACTGTATAGTCGGGATTTACACCAATTGCCCACGCATCCTTGTTTCCATAGCTGGTGCCTGTCTTCCAGGCAACCGGGTATTGATTGTTATACTTAGTCCAGTAGTACTCGGCTCCCGGGCGATTTAAATCATTCAGAACATTTAAAATCAGGACACAACTGAGTGTATCAATTAAATTTGTTTGTGTGGTTTCTTTTGGATCTGTATTTTCAAAATAGGTAATAGGAGCAAAATTACCAAGATTAGCTAGTCCGCAATAAACAGAGGCCATATCCCACAATTTTACTTCAGCACCGCCTATAATTAATGGCAGACCATAGCTGTCGGCAGAACGAAATAAGGTTGTAACTCCGGCTTGCTTTAAAAAATTGTAGAATTTATAATGACCATATGTATACAATAGACGCACAGCCGGAACATTTAAGGATTTTACAAGTGCATCGTGTGCTGAAACTATTCCGTTATAAGTTTCGGAGGCATTGGAAGGCGAGAAGGTACCATAATAAGTGGGTATATCTTGTATCTGCGATTCTGGAACAATTAATCCATCCTGAACAGCAAGCCCATACAAAAAAGGTTTAAGAATGGATCCGCTTGAACGCTGGGCTATAACTCCATCAACATTGCCAGTTGTTCCGTAAAAATCCTGAGATCCGATATATGCCCTTATTTTCCGGGTATGGTTGTCAACCACAATAACAGCAGCATTCTTTATTCCATATGTTTCGAGGTATCTCGAATATCGTTTGACAAGGAACTGTGATTTTTGCTGAATTACAGGATCGATGGAGGTCTTTACAATATGTTGATCATAATTTGTTTCTTCATTGATTCGATATGTCAGGTGGGGCGCCATCAGATCAAAGGGCACTATCTTCGATGGCATTGGTTCTTCCAGGGAATTAACCAGTATAAGCGAATCAAAGACATGTTTTTGATATAATTTTTTTAGAAGCCTGTTTCTTTTATCAAACAGTCTTTGATTATTCTGAACAGGACTAATTTTACCCGGGGAATTAGGCAGAACAGCCAGAAGACATGCCTCGGCCCAGGAGATTTTATTGGCAGGTTTTCCGAAATACCGCCATGATGCTGCCTGGAAACCAATAATATTTCCACCATATGGCGCATGATCGAGATACATTTTAAGAATCTTCTTCTTAGAATAACGGGCTTCAATACGAATAGCTTCGGAAATTTCAACGATTTTATTCTTCATATTCCTCTCCCGTCCTTTTCGTATGCGGGCCAATTGCATGGTTATGGTACTGGCGCCACTTACTATCTTTTTACTTTTTCTGTTTTGAGAAAAAGCTCTGAATATCGCAACCGGATTGACTCCAGGGTGATAATAAAAACACTTATCTTCAAAAGCAATCACTGCTTTTTCAAGTTTTTGGGGTACTGTATCAATAAAATCGGGAGACAGGCAATATTGCTGATCAGAATTTAGAAATACCCGCATAATATTGCCATCTTTATCGGTAATAACCCTGCTGTAATTGTCTGGCAGAAGGGGTTTGCCAAGCGGGTAATACAGAAAAAAAAGAAGAGCGCCAAGAAAAATGGCAACTCTTCTGTTTCTTCTTTTTTTAAAATATTTTAATAGATAATTTTTTACTCGTTCAATAATCTGCATCACTTCGCCATTCCAGTTACTCTTACTTTTTGTCCGGGTTTCAGGGCAAAATAATTCTTATTATACATAGCTTCGCAAATGGTTGGTGGCATGTAGAAATACCCCTGTGTTACCACATTTACTTTAGCCACAAAATCGAGAGATGAACTGCCCAGGTTAAAGAACCACATAATCCGGTCGTCGCGGATATCAAGATATTTTTCATCATTCAGATTCCATTCTGATGTCCAGGTAGGAAGCTGATCTTCTGAAAGTCTGAGATTTTCAATTTCCCAGCCCGATGGCATAATCTGAACAAGAGCTACCTCGGTAATCTCGCTGACAGGAGCATTTTTTGTGACCGTGAAATGACCAAATATAGTTGATGCCTGTGCAGCCTGGGAAGGATTTATCTTCCCACCATCTTCATTTAACCATTCAACTGACAAATTTATCTTTTGTGATTGTTCTGCACGATTATCGATGAGCGGAACTCCACTCCAGGTCAGATCAATATAGGCCAAATTAACCTTTGAGTCAGGATCGAGGGTAACAGTAATTGGTTTTCCAAATCCTTTATTAATATCAACACTATAACTGTGTGTAGGCCCAAAGGATGTAGTTTGTCCGTTTACTGTGTATGTACCTTCAAGAAAATTATCTCCGTTAGTAGACAGGCCAATATAATCGAAATACCTGCCAAGTGAAAGCAACATATATCCCAACGAGTGAGTTGAATACCATTCTTGTGAGCTTACTAGTTTTGCTATCTCCTCGGCAACCAGGCGAGCATCTTCACCGTTCTCCATATCGATAAGAGCGCCTAACACAAACCCCATATCACGCTCAACAGAGCCATAACAATAGGAGAAATCGTCATACTGCTTATATTCTCTTTCTGTGTTTAGCAGAATCTCTTCAGCCGAAGATTTCTTGCCTGTATTAAAATAAGATGCAGCCAGCAGGTAACGCTCAACATTATCCAGATCAGACAGTTTATCCTGTTTAATCGTATTTAGTTCACTTGAAATATCAGATTCAGCAAGACTTAAAACATAAACCCTGTAAACCCTTGTAAAATTATCGTCGCTGCTATAGCTTGCCTTGCTTTGCAAATACTCAATTAACCGGTCGTACATTGAAGATGGCACATAATATCCTTTCTTTTTAGCTTCGATAAGGAAATGAGCTACATAATTGGAAGCCCATTCGTTGGAATAATTATCTCCCGGCCAGTACGACATTCCTCCTTCGGAAGTCTGAAAGCGGGCTAGTCTCTCAATACCTGCATTTATATTTTTATCGATTAGTTTATGCTTGCCGTTATAATTTTCAACAAAGCTCTTCAGGTACAATTGAGGAAATACGGAAGAAGTAGTTTGTTCAACACAACCATAAGGGTACTGGATCAACCATTCCAACCGATGATCAAAATTCATATTAGGGAATAATTGCACTTTCAGAGAAACGGTATTGGTTCCTGAAATTCCATCATTGGGTACGGTGAAAGTAACAGACCCGCCTGGTTTTGCTTGTTGTGAGAAAGTTTTATATTGTCGTGGAGAACTGGGCCTAATCATTATATCGGTTTGACTGGTTGCTGTCATTTTAGCTGAGGTAGCAGTAACAATAACTTTAGCCTGTCCGGATGCTTTCTTTGTTTTTATACGGAAATAACACTCCTTGTCTGTTGATTTTGTAAAATTAAGCTCCTGAGTCGCAGCGCCATCGGTATAAAGAGCACCTTCGAGTTTAACCGAAACTGTAACTTTTCCAATGTTGTCTTTCATTGCAAAAACGCTGACCGGAACGACAATTTCTTCATCGGGACCCAATACACGAGGCAATGGAGCTTCAACCATAAGATCTGTGCGCACAGGAACCGCTTTTTCGGCACTACCATAAGTATTATTGTTAGCAGAAACCACCATAATACGAACCGAACCATTGTAGTCCGGCATATTGAA
>JAHEEB010000511.1 GCA_024640925.1 Bacteroidota bacterium
TCGGGCATTATCAAACATCTCATTGAAAAGAGGAGTTCTGATATAATCTGTATAAGAGCGCCTTCCAGAAAAAAGGAATGAACATTTATCTTTAATAAGAGGTATTTCAATTTTAGCATCGGCAGCAAGCATATCTATTCCAATATCTACAACCGGTTTTTGCATGTTACCGGATTTGCCGGTAATTTCAATAATTCCTGAAGTGCTTCCTCCATAGCGTGCATCGAACCCGTTTTTATACACCTGTATGTCTTTTACGGTTTTAGTATTGATTGAACTGAAAGCTCCAAAGAAATGGTTCATTTGATACAATGTAAAACCATCATATACAATAAGTGTTTTATCAGCAGGGGATCCGTGTATTCTGAATCCTCCAGCATTTTCACCTGTTGCATTTATCCCCGGAAGCATTTGCAATGGTATCGAAATATCAAGTTCGCTTAACGAAGGAATATTGCTCATTTTTGAAGGACAAAATTTTATTCTTTCAGTATTTAACCCGCTATTATCGAAAACCTCAACTTTATCCTGCACCACAACTGCACTGAGTTCCTCAACATACGGTTCGAGAAAAAAAGTTTGTAAAACAGGGTTTACCTGAAGTAAAGCTTTGCAAACAGCTGGAATATACCCAATGTAATTCACTACAAAATAGACAGAATCTGTTGAATTCATTTCAATTCTGAAATACCCTTCAGTATTCGTAGATATACCTAAATGATTTTTTGAAATGTACACACGGGCATAGGGTAATGTCTCACCGCTGAATTTATCTTTTACCAAACCATAAACAAAACCTTTTGGTTTATCAATACTTATTTTTTTTTGTTCACTGGGTTTTTCTTCCTGTGGAATAATCATATAAACATCGCCCATTCTTTGGACCATTAAACCTGTACCTTTTAAAATTATTGATAAGCTTTCATCAATTGATGCTTTGGAGACGGACTGGTTTACTATAGTTTTATCAGCAATTTGTGTATCAAAAGCAATTTTAAGATTATACCGTAACGACATAGAATTCAGAATGGTCGTCAGCGATTGATTCGAATAAGTTGCTGTTAATTTTTGACTGTAAGTATTGACTGAGGTTAGAGAAAGCAGTATGACTAAGATGAACCCTGATTTAGGGCTTACTAATATTTGAAGTTTTTTTATCAAAGTAAATATACAGTTATACTCTTAAAACGCGTAACATGCTATAAACCCTTCCTGATGGTAATAGTATCTTTGGAAATTGTATATTTCATACCCATAGGAAGGCATACGTTATTGAGAGCTTTTGTAAGGTTAGTTTTATTAAAATAGCCAGAATAGCGACCATTATTAGCTTCTCCCGAAATATGAACATTAAACTGTCGGGCAATTTCGTCCAATACCAGATTAATGTCGGCATTGTGGTAATAAAACTCACCATTTATCCAGGTTGCTCCGTTCCCGGTTTTTTTAAATTTAACTGGTGCATTGTTTCCGGCTTCCTTTTTTACTGCATCGCCTTTTGTAAGAAATATTTGTTCGCTACCAGGAATTTGTACTTCAACCTTTCCTGAAATGCACTTTACTTCAAAGTAGTTATCTCGAGAAAAGACATTGAATTCTGTACCTAATACCCTAATTGTTTTTCCAAGCGTTGATATTTCAAAACTACTGCCTTTATTTACTTTGAATAATGCTTCACCAATGAGTACAACTTTACGTGATGATTTCCATCTGAACTTATTGAAACTAATTTTAGAAGCAGCGTTGAGGGTAACTCTGCTATTATCAGGCAAAATAATCTCCCTGACCTGGTTATTTGAAGTTATTTTGCTGGTTGTATTCCAGGTTCTGAAACCCATCCACAGAGATAATAATAACAATATTGAAGCAGCAATCTTCCATATCTTTTCGAAAGTAATCACTTTTGGTGTTAACCTCACCTGAGCTTCCGAAGTAACTGATTTTTCAAACCTGGCCCAGGCCTCTACCTTCGACTTTATGGATTTTACTTTCAGATGATCAAGTTCTGACAATGCATTGCGAAGAAGTTCGTCATCGGGGAACCCAAATTGTTTTAATATATCATTTTCAGGTTCTGTCATATTTTATATTCTAAACGTTCGCGAATAAATAAAAGGGCTTCATGCATTCGTTTTTCAATTGCCTTTACACTGAGTCCAAGCCTTTCGGCAATTTCACTATATACAAGATTATCCATACGATTCAGAAGAAAGACTTCACGGCATTTCTCAGGCATTTCGGCAAGAATACGCTCTAATTTTTGCTTTAACTCTTCCTGCCGGATATTTGTGTCAGCAGAATCCTGTGTCTCTTCCACCTTTGCGGCTTCATTAGCAAAGTTGAAAACTACTTTTTGATGACGAAAATGCGATTTAATAGTGTTCGAGGCTATGATATACAACAGCGATTTGATGGATTCCTGATTAATGGTCAGCCTTTTATCCCAAAGTTTCATAAATGTTTCCTGCACTATATCCTCAGCCAGTTCCATATTCCCGGTTTTATAGTATATAAAATTACGTATACTTTCGTAATACGTGTCAAATATACTACGGAAAGCATCAAGTTCTTCTCTTGTATAGTTGCCTTGTGGTAATGTCATCAGGAGCAAAAGTAATAAAAACTTTTAGTAGTAAGGGGAATCGATTTATTAATCTGATTATGATTATTTTGTGTCAATTGGTTTGAATGACAGAAAAAGCCTCTTGCATGCACTCACACTATTCTTGAAGTTTCCAGCTATTTATCCATTTTTTCTGTTGTTCCTTACTAAGAAATGTCCATGCAATAATTCGACTTATTTTGTTACCCTGGCCCAAAGAAATTGTTTTCGCTTCAACCACTTTCGCTTTTTCCAATGCTTTGTTTATACCTTTAAGATTGGATTGTTTTGAGACCAAAGTAGAAAACCAAAAACATGAACCAGAGAACCGGATACTCTGAATGATCATATCATTTATAAATCTGGCTTCACCTCCTTCGCACCACAGTTCTTTGCTTTGGCCTCCAAAGTTTAGAGTGGGCCTGGTGATTTTCTGTTGTTTCAGGTTTCTCAATTTACGCAATGTTCCTGTCTGAGCTTCTTTTAAAGAAGAATGAAAAGGCGGGTTACAAAGCGTTATATCAAAACGTTCATCTTTTTGAATAATTCCATAGAAAATATCTTTAGGATGTGATTGCAAACGGAGTTCAATTTTGCCTTTTAGAAAAGTATTCGCTTCAATAATTTTGGAAGCAGAATCTAAGGAAACCGGATCGATATCAGTACCTGTAAATGACCAGCCATATTCTTTGTTCCCGATAATTGGATAAATGCAACTAGCTCCCACACCAATATCCAGGCATTTTATTTGGTTACCCAACGGAATTTTACCATTATTACTATCACCTAATAAATCTGCTATATAGTGGATATAGTCTGCTCTTCCGGGAATAGGGGGACATAAATAATTTTGTGGAATATTCCAATTGTCGATTCCGTAAAAGTGCTTCAATAGGGCTTTGTTCAGCATTTTAACAGCTTCCGGGTTAAAAAAATCAATCGATTCATCATTGTACTCGTTCAACTTAACAAATTGGGCCAATTCCGGAAAGCTTTGAATAAGTATTTTGAAATCGTATCTCTTACGATGCCTGTTACGGGGATGTAATTTTAATTTTTCTATTGGGTGTTCTTTCTTTTTCTGAATCATGGTAATGTTTACATTGCTATTCCAATAATCCTTTGTCAATAGCTTTTTGCAAATCCTTTATGAAGGAATAAACATTTTTTTAAAGAACTTCGAAATTATATCCCCTTCAGAAGAGAAATACTCATCTATTTTAAAACCTGAGATATTAACCTTGAAACATTCAGAAAAATGCTGAATGAAATCAAGAGCCTCTTCACCATATATGTTTAAGTCTTTTTCAAGAGAAGTTTCCATGGTTATATTGGCTTTTTTTAACCCGGTTTCTTTAATAATAAAATGCTTAAGCTTTTCTGAAATTATTTCCATTTTTAAAGTTTTACCAAGAACCACCAGCACCACCACCACCGGTATTACCTCCACCAAAACCGCTAAAGCTTTTTGGTTTTATTGTCTCCAATTTATTATGGCATTAATTCAGCTGACAAAATTATAAAACTAATTCTGAATACGTAAAAATAAAAAAGAGGCTTCTCTTGCTTTACAAGATAGAAGCCTCTGGCTGGTACAAAATTTTATAAAGTTATTTAACCAAAACTTTTCCGGTCATTTCTTTAGGAATAGGTAATCCCATTATTGTTAAAAGTGTTGGGGCAACATCAGCAAGTATTCCGTTTTCTGCTTTTTTGTATTTGTCGCTAACAACAATACATGGAACAGGATTCAAAGAGTGTGCTGTGTTAGGAGAGCCATCTTCATTTATTGCATTATCAGCATTTCCATGGTCGGCAATAATTACAGCCGTATATCCTC
>JAHEEB010000050.1 GCA_024640925.1 Bacteroidota bacterium
TGTTTTCTTTGTGAATTTGTGTTTTGGCGCCTTTGTGGCTTTCTTCTGCCACCATTACCCCAAGGGTTTTCTTTTGAGATATTTGCTATGAACCTGGTTCGGGTGTGCCAGGATGCGATATGCCGGCTCAAATTATGAGTGTATGACTAACTCCGCCTTTCAAGGCGGTGATCAAACAGAATCTACAACTGGCTTTAGCCATGCAATAGGAGGGATCCTTCTCCTGAGATTCTGAACACAAGATTCCGGACAATCCTTTGCCACCAAGACTTAAAGGATCTTAGATGCTATAAGATGGTTTTCTTTGTGGATATTGGTGTTTTGCCGACTTTGTGGTATATTTTTTTTGTTCCCCATTAGCAAAACAAAATCCTATTCCTATATTTGTTCTTGTTAATTACTAAAAACGGATAAATGCCGCAGATTTCAGTAGTCATTATCACTTTTAATGAAGAGCGAAATATAGGCCGATGTCTTGATTCGGTGAAAGGCATAGCCGATGATATTGTTGTTGTCGATTCATTTTCAACTGACCGTACGAAAGAAATTGTTCTTGAAAAAGGCGCCCGTTTTATTGAACATACTTTCGAAGGTCATATACAGCAGAAAAACTGGGCTATAACACAGGCCAGGTTCCCTTTTATTCTATCACTCGATGCAGATGAAGCTCCCGATGAAGAGCTTTGTGGCGAAATTATGAGAGTGAAAGAAAATTGGAACTTCGATGGATATTCGTTTAACCGGTTAAACAACTATTGTGGTAAATGGATTCGCCATGGTGGCTGGTACCCCGATAGAAAACTTCGTCTTTGGGATAGCAGCAAAGGAGAGTGGGGAGGAGTGAACCCTCACGATAAATTTATTTTGAATCCCGGGTGCAAACTGGGGTATATTCGTGGTAATTTACTGCATTATTCGTTTTACACTATTTCGCAGCATATCCTTCAGGTTAATAAATTCAGCGATATTAGCTCAAAGGCAGATTTAGAAAGGGGCAAGAGAACCAATCTTTTTCAAATCTATTTTGCTCCTAAATGGAAATTTATACGCGATTATCTGTTCAAGCTGGGGATGCTCGATGGTTACTATGGTTATATTGTTGCTAAGATATCTGCCCAGGCACGGCTGTTGAAATATATAAAAATGAGAGAAATTCAAAAGAATGAAGCCAGCTAATCAGGGTAAAATTTGTTTTTTTAACTCAACACATGCCTGGGGTGGTGGTGAGAAATGGCACTTCGAAATGGCTTCGGCTTTGAATGATTTAGGGTATAATATCTTGTTTATTGCCGGGAAGGATAGCGCCCTGTCTAAAAAACTTTCTGATTCAACCATTTCATATCTGACTCTTTCTATTAGCAACCTTAGTTTTCTTAATCCGTTCAAGATATTTCGGTTGAGAAAACTATTCAGAAAGGAAAAAGTATCGGTTATTATTATGAATCTTTCAGCTGATTTGAAGGTTGCTGGAATAGCAGCTCGTTTAGCCGGAGTAAAGCGGATAATTTATCGGCGGGGGAGTGCCATACCTGTTAAGAACAAGTTTCTGAACAGATGGTTGTTTTCAAAAGTTCTTACCGATGTGATAGCAAATTCTGAAGCTACCAAAGCAACATTACTGCAGAACAACCGTCGGTTGTTTCCACTTGAAAAAATACACGTAATTTACAATGGACTTAAAATAGAAGACTTTCTGGTTGCAAACGATAAAAAAATTTATGATTCTGCTCCCGGAGAGATTTTAATTGGTCATGCCGGTAGAATGGTGTATCAAAAGGCTCATGAATACCTTATCGATATTGCATCGAACCTTAAAAAGGCGGGAGTCAATTTTACATTGCTGCTGGCGGGTTCTGGTCCTCTTGAAAACGAAGTAAAGAAAAAGGTTTCAGACCTTGGTTTGCAGGATGATGTCGTTTTCCTGGGATTTGTGGAAGATATGGTTTTATTTATGAAGACGATTGATGTTTTTGTGTTAACCTCGAGGTGGGAAGGATTTGGCTTTGTGCTGGCCGAAGCAATGATTCAAAAAAAGCCTGTCGTGGCATTCAATATAAGCTCAAATCCGGAACTGGTAGTACACGGAAAAAATGGGTTCCTTGCAAACCCTTTCGATACAGAAGAATTTTCGAACTATCTTGTCACTTTAATTCGAAATAAGCAACTACAGGAGAATTTCGGCAACACCGGTTTTCAGATGGTACATGAGAAGTTTTCCTTTAACAGGTCGGTTAACAACATGATAACTTTATTAGGTGAAGTTTCTTAAGACAGAAGCAGATTCCAATATCTTAGTTTACACAATCCAATTCGCACCTCTATAATTTCGATCTGGGTCAATATTCGATCTCATTGCCAATATTTTCGATCTTCGGGTCAATAAACCAGATCTCATTATTTTATTCCTCTTAAAATGTTATTAAATGGTAGAAAAGTTTTTGGGGAAACAAGTAATCAATTGATTAATTTACACTTGTAAATCAATTCGACCCTGAAATGAATAAAAATATTGTGTTTGGTATCCTTTTTATCGGATTGTGTATTTCCTGTAATAAAAAATCCGATACAGAAATATCTGCTGTTCCTGAGGGTGCTATTAAAGATGCCGGTATTATTGCAGATTATCCTCTTTGGAATCCTCCTGCAAGTGCCATTCATATCGATCCGGAAAATGTCGAAGATACATATGAGGATGGATCAGAGCAACATCCATTTGATTCTTTTGATGATGTTACCTGGGTAGATAATGAGGTTTACGCCATAAAAAGAGGAATTACATTCACATCTTCAATGATTCTTGTAATGGCAAATAATGTTACTATTTGCAGTTATGGCCAGGGAGATAGGCCAATTATAAAATGCAACGAAGTCAGCATGTCGGGGTATAACAGGTATGCCATAAATGCTAACTGGGCAGGTGTATCGGGGAATACCATTCGAGATATTGAGATTAGTGCTCCAAATGCAACCAGTTGCCTGAATTTTGGCGAAAGCCGGAATGATATCAGTGTAATTAACTGTAAATTATATGGCAGTAGCTGGGGAATACGAAATGTCGATAACGAAAACATAAATATCTTTAATACCGAGGTTTACGACATTGATGTAGATGGGATGTTTATTGAAGAGTGCAACAATATTGAAATATCTCATTGTTATGTTCATAATGTGAATAAAAACTGGAAACCACCTCACACGCCGGAATCGGAAGCAGAGGGTGATGGTATTCAGCTATATAATTGCAATAACTGGCATGTGCATCACAACATTATCGATCGCACCAGTAGTGGAAATAAATTTTGTTTCATATCCAGCAATCCTTCGCAGAATGCAGGAATTATAGAGTACAATGTTCTTACTGGTCCAAAAGTTGATGGTTCTTCTATTTATTTTCACAATGGCAAGAATATGATTGTACGCTATAATCATATTATGGGGCCGTCTGAAAGTCCGGTTTTTTCCTATGTAACAGGTATGCAAGTCTATGGGAATATATTTGAGAATACAACAGGACCTGTTTTTGTTCTTGGGTCTGCACGAGTTTTTAACAATGTATTTTATAAAATGCCAAAGGCTATTGAGGGAGAAACAGTTGAAGCATGCAATAATATATATGATTTAAACAAAGGTGTTACCTTTTTAAAAGTAACAAATCTGACAGGTAGTAATAATTTGTATGTTGATGGCACTCCTGGAACAGGCTCTTTTAGTGGAAAACCCGAATTTATTGATGCTGGAAATGGCGATTTTCATCTTTTACCTGGTTCCGATTGTATCGATAAGGGAATTGGCATGGGAATATCGCGAGATATGGATAGCACAGCTATACCGCAGGGCGAAGGTCCTGAGATAGGAGCTTATGAATATGTCGGAGATTAGTTGATTCTATGAATCAGGTAGTTATCGAATCCATAGGAGAAACAGCGACTCCTTTCATGGATTTAATCTTTATAGTATATTCGTTTTACTCTTGAAGAAACATTGGTAAGTATTTCGTAAGGAATAGTCCCGATCTGGCTGGCCAGTTCTGTAATGGAAATCCCCTCACCAAATAACAGAACCTCGTCACCTTCGTTACAATTAATATTTGTAACATCGACCATACACATGTCCATGCAAATGTCTCCTACAAAAGGGATTTTATTGTTGTTTATAATCACATTGCCTGTTCCGTTACCAAACTTGCGATTAAGTCCGTCAGCATAACCAATTGGAATAATGGCAATACGCATGCCTTCACCTGCTTTGCCACGCCGGTTATACCCAATGGTATCGCCAGCAGGAATGTCTTTAATCTGCGATATGTGGGTTTTCAATGAGCTTACAGGAAGTAGATTTGCATTTACCGAGGATATGCCATGCAAGCCAATTCCAAGACGTACAAGTTCGAAATGAGCTTCTTTAAAACGTTCGATACCTGCCGAATTCATAGCATGCCTCATCGGTTTGTACCCAACAGTATCAACTATTTTATTGTACATTCTGTTAAATGTGTCAATCTGCAATTGGGTAAAAGCATCCTGATTTTGATCATCACTTGCTGCCATATGGGTAAACACAGCTTTAATCTTTATTGAGTCTATTGTATTAAGCGTTTTCAGCAATTCATCGAGTTCGGGTTCCATAAAACCCAGCCGATGCATTCCCGAGTCTATTTTCAGGTGTATCGGATATTTGCTAATCTGCATTGAATTAGCTGCTGCTATAAACGATTTTAAAACCGACAGACTGTAAATCTCCGGTTCCAGCTCATATTCTATAATTCTGCCAAAATCTTCTCTGGCCGGAGACATAACCATAATTGGTAAATTAATTCCCGATTGTCGCAATTGAACCCCTTCGTCGGCAAAGGCAACACCCAGGTAGTCGACTTTTTCGTGTTGCAAAAGATTAGCTATCTCATAGGTTCCACTACCATAAGCAAGCGCTTTAACCATAACCATTATTTTTGTACCCGGATTAAGCAACGATCGGAAATAATTCAGGTTATGAATCAGATAATTCAGATTAATTTCCAGTATGGTAGTATGGTTTTTTTCAGCAAGAACAGTAACGATTTTCTCAAACTGAAAGGTTCGCGCTCCTTTTACAAGAATGGCTTCGCTTCGGAAGTTTTCCGATACTCCCGATTCCAGAAAGTCTTGTGTTGATTCGAAAAACCGGCTGTTTGTGAATTTAAACTGAGCTTGCGATTGAGTAAGCGCTTTCCCGATTCCTATAAACCGGAAAAGATTAGCTTGTTGTATCATTGAGGAGACCATGTGGTACAGTTCTTTATCCTGAAATCCACTTTGTTGGATATCTGAAAGAATGAGGGTCTTGTTTGTTTGTGGTTGTAGCTTCAGGAAATCAAGAGCTATGCTTAGCGAATTAACATCCGAATTGTAAGTGTCATTAATTATCATGCAGTTATTTGATCCTCTAACCTGCTCGAGTCGCATTGCAACGGGTTGTAAAGTGGTAATCAGGTTTTTAATCAATTTAGGTTCAAAACTCTGATCCAATAAGAAATTTATAATTTGTAATGCGTTTTCAACAGATGCTTTATCTGAAAAGGGAATTACAAATATTTCCTGAAAATTAGTTCCCTTTATTTCGGCCAGGGTATTGTTGCTGTTGCTTTTTAGAGTTACCTGTAAAGTAGCTTCCTTATTTTGTGCCGACCAGCTTACCAGCTTTTTGTTTCCAAAAGCTTTGGCTATTGTTTTTTGAATAATCTCATGATCAGCACAATAATAAATGGTGGAGCAATTTACAAACAGCTTTATTTTCTCTTCAGCTTTCTCCACCAGGGTTTTAAAG
Organism: Bacteroidota bacterium; assembly: GCA_024640925.1. Lineage (GTDB taxonomy): Bacteria > Bacteroidota > Bacteroidia > Bacteroidales > UBA10428 > UBA10428. The sequence goes on from JAHEEB010000050.1 coordinate 5,803, forward strand.
TTCTCCTGGTGAGCTTCCCCCAGGTTTGTTATAATACCAAAATCGGGTTGAATAATTTTTTCCAGTCGCTGCATCTCACCAGGCATAGAAATTCCAGCCTCAAAAATTCCATATTCTGAGTTTTCATTCAGCAACCAGACAGAAAGGGGAACTCCAAGTTGTGAGTTATAACTTTTAGGGCTTCTGCAAACCTGGTATTGTCTTGCTATACATTGCGACAGCCATTCTTTAGTAATTGTCTTGCCGTTGCTGCCTGTTATAGCAACAACTGGAATACTAAACTGTTTACGATGATAAGCAGCAAGTTTTTGAAGAGCTTCAACCGAATCATTTACAATAATGAACCCTGCACTATCGAGCTTTTTATAGGTTTCGTTGAAATCGGAAACAATAAAATTTCGTATCCCTGAATTGTAAATTTCTTTGATATAAGCATGTCCATCGTGTCTTCCCCCCTTTATTGCCACAAAAAGAGTATCATTTGCCTGGTTGATTTTTCTACTGTCAGTTGCAATATGTAAAACGGTTGATGAAGTTGTACCAACTCTCTTCCCACCGGTTATCTCTGCAATTTTATCAAGAGTATATGTGTGCATTTACCTGTTTTTAATTGTTTCCAAATAGCATTTCCTGCATAAAGGTTCATAAATATTTTTTTCGCCAAGCAACACTTTCTGTGTTTCAGTGGCAATTCGGTGTGTAAATTGAGCAAGGTTTCCACATTTCAGACAAATAGCGTGCAGTTTAGTTATGTATTCAGCCTTTGCCAATAATGCGGGAACGGGTCCAAACGGATTAGCCTGAAAATCCATATCCAAACCGGCAACAACTATCCTGATTCCTCTATTTGCAAGTGTATCGCATACTTCGGGAAGGCTATGGTCAAAAAATTGAGCCTCATCAATTCCAATTACATCAACCTTACCTGCAAGCATTAGAATATTGCCCGAAGAGTCTACCGGTGTTGATAAAATTGAGTTTTTATTATGAGAAACAATTTCTAAAGCAGAATATCTGTTATCTATTTTTGGTTTGTAGATTTCTACTTTCTGATTTGCTAGTTGTGCACGTTTCAGCCGGCGAATGAGCTCTTCAGTCTTACCCGAAAACATAGATCCGGTTATTACTTCTATCCATCCACTCCGATTATTCGGATTTATAGTATCTTCTGTAAACATTTATACAAGATTCTGTAAATCGCCACGTTATTAAAAAATAATTGCGATTTTTGTAAAAGTAGTTTTACTAGAATTTCTGGTTTACAAAAATAGAAAAATACAAACGGATATAAAGAAAAAGATAACAACCAAATGATACAATATAAAAATACAATTGAAGCCATATACCTGAACCTGGATGAGGTACAGCAACTGGTTGCTGGTTTTGGCACGAATAGCAAAATTCATACGATCGAACTTGATTTGGCGCTTGATAAACTTAGAAATGTTTATGATTTGATGCTTTCGCTCAAGCTCGAGAATATCTTAGTAACAGAGAATGGGGACATACCTATGGATGTACCATTAGAGATTAAAGCACAAGAAGCAGATTTGCCAGAAATCAAACCGGTTGAGCAATCTAAGGAAAGTTCTGTTAGTGAGGTTATAAAGGCACAATTTGCAAAGCAGGAAGTTATAATTCCTGATGTTGAAAAAGAAAAAACCCGGGCAGAAAAAGAATCGAGAGTGAGAATGCCACAGAATGTTTCCGATACAACAGAGATTCATAAAGAGAAGGTCGAATCGAAAGATGTAACAGATACACAAAAAGTTGATAGCCCGTATATTAAGCAAAAACCTGTTTCAAATATTGTTTCAGCCCTCGGTTTAAACGAAAAATTTGAACTAATTCAGAATTTGTTTGGTGGAGATAAGGTTAAATTTGAACAAACGATGAATTACCTGAATGGCGCTTCTGATTTTAATGAAGCATATGAATATTTATCGGGTAATTTTAAATGGGATATGAACAATCAGTATGTTCAAAGAATTCTTGAACTGATACGCAAAAAATTAATTGTTAAAAAGAATGAGCGGTAAACTATTTGTTGTTCCAACACCCATCGGAAATCTTGAAGATATTACCTTACGGGCAATTCGCATATTAAAAGAGACTGATTTGATTTTGGCTGAAGATACAAGAACTTCGGCTGTTTTATTGAAGCACTACCAGATAAGCACACGGTTGGAATCGTTTCATAAATTCAATGAACATAAGAAAGTCGAACATTATACAGATATTATTCAAAGCGGAAAGAATATAGCATTAATAAGCGATGCTGGTACGCCAAGTATTTCCGATCCTGGATACCTGATAGTGAAAGCATGTGTCGATGCTGGTTTTGAAGTCGAGTGTCTTCCCGGTGCAACGGCCTTTGTTCCAGCACTGGTAAATTCAGGCTTGCCATCAGAACGTTTCATTTTCGAAGGTTTTCTTCCCCAAAAAAAGGGAAGAAATAAACGGTTTGATCAACTTAAAGGAGAGGACAGGACTATTATCTTTTATGAATCACCCTTCAGACTTATTAAAACCCTGGAACAATTAGCAGAAAATTTTTCTTTACAACATAAAGTTTCGGTAGCCAGGGAGCTGAGCAAAATACATGAAGAGAACCAACGGGGCACATTAGAGGAGGTTATTGCGCATTATAAATCTCATCCGCCAAAAGGAGAAATTGTTGTTGTTTTCTGTCCCCGTGCCCGGATGAGTGAACATGAGCAAAATGATTCTGAATAAATCAGTCCAAAAAAATAATTGTCTGTGTTTAGTTTGTATTTCAGCCTGTTATATTGATATTTACATAGGTTGAGATATGATCTATTAATATTAAATACCGTTACATGTTACCTTTCTTCTCTTTTCTTCGTATATTAAAATAACTATCCAAATCTTGAGGCAATAAAACATGTAGCTCATTTCATATTAAATCTTGAGATGAAGAAAAATAATATTGAACCTGTTTCTGATTTCAACCTGAATCAATATCTGGGAACCTGGTATGAAATTGCCCGATTGCCCAATAAATTCGAAGAAGGGTTGGAGGAATTGTATGCTGAGTATTTTCTGGAAGCCGATGGAAGTTATCGATTGGCTAATTCTGGTTTTTCTCCAAAAGAAAATAAAAGATTATATAGTTTTGCCAGAATTTATTTCACTGATGATCCAACCAAGGGCTTACTAAAAGTTAAATCCTGGCCTTTTAAATCCTTTTATAAAATTATTTACCTCGACCAAGATTATAATTATGTAATTGTTACAAGTTTAGGATATAATTATTTGTGGATTTTAAGCCGAATACCAAAGCCAGACAAGAAAGTGCTGGAACATCTGGTAGGCCTTTGTAAAGCATGGAAATTTGATGTGGATAAATTGATTTATATTACACATTCTGAATAGATTATTATTGGTGTGTTCGTTTCCGTACATTCAATTATACAAATGCGCTCATGTTCAGTTGAAAAACGATTATTAAATTCTATATTAAAAATCTCTCATACAAGCTTATATGTTTTTTTGGCATGATAAATGACTGTTTTTTGCGTCGATTGTGCTATTGTGCAATTAATTAAAAACAAACATTTTAATTCGTGTTCAAATGTTGGGCATTCAACCTTTTTTTAGAACCATGAAGTGATTGTTCTCTTGAAACACGATTGATTGCGGATGATAGGTGTTGATGTTTGGTAAGAGCTGCCATGTGGCAGCTTTTTTTATCCCTGATTAAGCAATAGAAATATCATTTTTTTTTCTGTTGTTAACTACCTGCAATGTGCAGATTTACAACCTATTGATTGTTTGTGCATTCTCTAATGTGTAATCAGGGTTTGTTTAATGTAGTAAAAAAATCTACTCGTACTCCTTTTCCTCTTTTGCTTTCTGCAGCATGGTATCGGGTAACTGTTTTTTTGCTTTTACTCCCAATTCACGGAGTTTCTCAACCTGACTTATCAGATTTCCTTTGCCTTCGGTCATTTTTTTTATGGTAAGTTTATAAAACACCGAAGCTTCGTCCATCTTTCGGCCCAACTTAATCAGGTTTTCATTGAGTCTAACGAAATCATCATAAAGCGAGCCACCCTGTTTTGCAATTTCCATAACATGTCTGCTTTGGTATTCCTGCTTCCAGAGACTTTCAATTACCTTTAAAACAGCTACCAGGTTAGTTGGACTTATAAGCAATATTCTTCGATCATAAGCATAATTCCATAGCTGAGGATCGTTCTGAATGGCCAATAAATAAGCTGGTTCTATAGGCATAAACAGAACCACAAAATCAAGAGTCCTGATACCTTTAAGCTCATGGTAATTTTTCCCCGAAAGCTCGTTGATATGATTTTTAATGGAAAAGAGATGTCCTTTAAGCTCAGTTGATTTCTCTTCATCAGAAACAGCAGAATAGAATCTTTCATAGGAAGTGAGTGATACCTTGGAGTCGATTACTATACTCCGATCGCCAGGATAGTGAACTATAACATCAGGTTGAAAGCGTTGACCTTCATCCATTGTAAATGATTCCTGTACAAAATATTCGTGTCCTTTTTTCAGGCCGCTTCGTTCTAAAATGTTTTCGAGAATTACTTCGCCCCAGTTTCCCTGGGTTTTCGATTCCCCTTTAAGGGCTTTTGTTAGCGAGCTTGCTTCTTTACTTATCTGCTGATTTAATTCCGCCAGGCGCTTTACCTCTTCTTTTAGGGAGAAGCGTTGTTGTGCTTCTTTGTCGTATGTATCCTGAACTATTTTTTCAAAGTCTTTTATTCGTTCGCTTAATGGTTTGAGGATTTCATCGAGATTTGTCTTGTTTTGTTCAGTGAACTTTTTTGTTTTTTCCTCCAGTATATCATTAGCAAGATTTTTAAACTCTAAATTGAAGTTTTCGCGGATCTGCATCAAGTCATTTTTCTGGTCTCTCAGTCTGTTGTTTAAGTTGTGCAATTCATTTTCACATGCCGAAAGAGAGTTGTTTAACAAGATTATTTCCCTGTTTTTTTCTTCCAGATTGCTTTTTAGAGAATTATTATCTTTTTCAAGAAGAAAAGCTTTTTGATTTAATGCGGCCGAAAGTCCGGCACTTCTGTTATTTATAACAAGCCAGCATATGAGCGCCCCGATTATTATACCTGTAATGAGATATATAAGTTCCATAGTTAGGTTTAGTGAAAACTACAAATAAAAAAAAAGTCCGCCAAAAAGCGGACTCTATTTTTTTTATGCGGTTTTTATTAAGCAGGGCTAATAGCTTCCACAGGGCAAACATCGGCGCAAGCACCGCAATCGATACAGGCATCCGGATCAATTTTGTAAATGTTGCCTTCCGATATTGCTTCTGATGGGCATTCGCTGATGCAAGTACCACATGCTGTACAATCGTTACTAATTACGTAAGCCATAATTTTTTATTTAAGATTTGTTACTATTAAAGGGGGCAAATTTATACTTAAAAAATGTTTTATACCAAACAAAGGTTGGATTTTTTTGTTGAAATTGTGTTAATTCTCAGATATAATGATATTTACCAGTGGGTGTGATCAAGAAATAATCAGTAAAACAAATTACTTTCCGAATATCATTTTAATACCAACGGCAACAATTAAAATACCAAAAGCTCTTCTCATAGTATTGGCAGGCAAATTAACCGATAATAACGAACCAAAATAGCTGCCTACAAGAAAAGAAACGATTAAAATGCCAGCAAACTTGTAATTAATGAATCCTTTCTTGTGGTAATTGACGGCTGCAATCAGAAAACCCAAG
>JAHEEB010000512.1 GCA_024640925.1 Bacteroidota bacterium
CTTCACTTTTCACTCTTCACTTTTATCATAATATTAAAAAGCGGAGCTCATAGAAGTCTATTCTATAAGCCTCCGCCAGAAAATCATTTGTTATTTATTTTTGTCTTCAAGAACGAAATAAATAGGGTAAGTAAACTGGGTTTTTACTTTTTTGCCATTCTTTTGAGCTGGTTCAAAATCTTTTAGAAGCCAAATAACCCTGATAGCTTCCGTTTCGAGATCGGCAACCGATTTCGAATCGATTTCGGGATTTTTATCGGAGCTATATCCAACAACAACAACCTCTTTACCCAAATTGTTCAGGATATCATTACGAACAATCTCAACATTAGAAACTTTGCCGTTTTCGTTTATAACGAACTGAACATAAACTTTTGCTGACACATTATTCTTTCGTGCAGATTCAGGGTAAGTGATATTCTGCTGGATAAGTTTGCTTAAACCATCCATTCCGCCATCTTTGTATACAGCTGGAACATCTACATCGGTATAAACCTTTTTATCCTGTCCATAAGAACTACTTGTTGTCAATATAAAAACCGTAATGAACAACATCGGTATTGATAAAAGATATTTAGCCTTCATCATTTTACTTGATTTTTTCATGGTCATCATTTTTAACCGTTTTTTTAACAGAGAATTGTAAAAATTACTGGTTAAGTACAAAGGAGCTACACCGAGACACTTCTCAAACAGCAACTTTTGATACTTAACTTTATCAAACCCTTCGAGCAATACCCTATTATCTGCATAAAATTCGTGTTCCGATTTTAACGATTGTGCAAACATCCAAACAAATGGATTAAACCACTGAATAATCGTTAATCCTTCCAGTAAAAGAATATCAACGGAATGATGTCCTTCTTTATGAGCTCTTTCATGAACAATCATTTCATCAATTATTCCACTTTCAAAGTCAACATTCGAAATAAATAAGATATTGAAGAAGGTAAAGGGAGATTGTTTGTTATCAATGACTACAGCAATAAATCCACGAAATCTGTATTTCGGAAACCGCAAATACAAATAAAGGATTTTTGCCATATTTGATAAAAACCGCAGAACCATAAAAGCTGCGCCGCTTATATAAATTATCGATAATATGCTTAAAGTGTTGTGTGTCCGAATAGATTCAGTAGTTGAAATATAACCATTAACAATTGCAGGTTTAATACTATTTATAAATGTACCCGGCGATATACTGGTAACCGAAAAATTAAAAGCAGGGAAAAGAAGCGATATAACCAGAGAGCCCAGCAAAAACAACCTGTTCCATTGATGATGTATTTCATTCCGGAGAATAAACCAATAAAAGAGGTATAGAACTGTTACCGAAACAACCGATTTTACTAAATAGATTTCATACGTTTCCATATCATTTTTCTTTTTGTTCTTTTAATTGGGCCTGAAGTATTTCTATAATTTCTTCGATTTCATTGGTTGACAAGCGTTCGTTTTTCGAGAAAAATGAAACCAGATTTTTATAGGAATTGGAAAAATAATTCGTAATAAATCCATTTAAAAAACCCCTTGTGTATTGTTCTTTTGTAATCAGAGGAAAGTATTCATGAGTTTTGCCAAAAGCTTTATGATCGACAACACCTTTGTTTTCTAAAATCCTTATAATAGTCGAAACGGTATTATATGCCGGTTTTGGCTCCGGCATATGATCAATGATATCGTTTACGAAACCTTTTTTAAGATTCCACAAGATTTGCATTATCTGTTCTTCAGCTTTTGTTAACTCTTTCATTAAAACAATTATTAAGTGATGAACAAACATACAACTAATCTCTTAGTTTTACAACTAATTGTTTAGTTATTATTTTTTATAAACTGAAACGCCTAGTACCATATAGAAAAAATCTCTTATCTCATTTTTCTGTTTTGATTTTACAGTTCATTTGTTTTATCTTTGTACAAACACTTTCCGTTCGGGGGTGCCTTAACACAACGGGCTGAGATCATACCCCATGAACCTGCTACGGGTAATGCCGGCGAAGGGAGAAAGTGACAGTATTTCATTGTTTCACTAAAATCTGAATGTCATGGTACGGAATGTATTCGTATGTTTTTTCCTGTTTATCTCTATTATTGCCAATGCTCAATTATCTATAAAAGGAAAAGTTGTGGATGAAAATGGTGTCCCTCTTGCCGGGGCAAATGTATATCTGAATAGCACTACAGGTGTAATTACAAATCTGGATGGAGAGTTTACCATTTTGCGTCTGCCTACTAATAAGTACAAGTATAAAATTACTTTTATCGGTTATGAGCCTTTGGAGGGCGAAATCGAACTAAAATCTGATTATTTCCAGGAATTCAAATTAACCATTTCATCTGTTATGTCAGATGAAGTAATTGTTTTGGCAACAAAGGCGGGGAATAATGTACCTGTTGCATATACGAATGTTTCCAGGGAGGAATTAACAAAAAATAACCTCGGTCAGGATATTCCTTACCTGATGAGTATCACCCCTTCGCTGGTTACTACTTCAGATGCAGGCGCTGGTGTGGGTTATACCGGATTTCGCATACGTGGTACAGATGCTACCAGGATAAACATTACTGTGAATGGCATACCTATGAACGATGCCGAATCGCATGGTGTTTGGTTTGTAAATGTGCCTGACTTTGGTTCTTCTGTAGAAAATATACAAATTCAGCGTGGTGTAGGTACTTCTACAAATGGCGCAGGTGCATTTGGCGCTACCATAAACATGCAAACCAACACATTAAATAAAGAGGCTTACTCTCAAGTCTCTTCTTCCTTTGGCTCGTTTAAAACGTTTAAAAACACGGTAACAGCAGGAACCGGACTTTTACACGACCATTTTGCATTCGATTTACGACTTTCAAAAATTACTTCCGACGGATATATTGACAGAGCAACCAGCGACTTGAAATCATTCTTCATCTCGGGTGGATATTATTCAAAAAACACAATTATTAAAACCAATATTTTTTCCGGTAAAGAAAAGACCTACCAGTCATGGAACGGTATACCTAAAGTCAGACTGGAAAGCGATACTTCTGGCATGAGGCGTTACGAAGATCACGGACTATACACCCACGAAGAAACCCAACGTATGATGGAATCTGATCCGAGAACCTATAATTTATACACATACAAAAACGAAACCGACAATTACCAGCAGGATCATTACCAGTTGTTTTTCTCACAAAAGCTGGGGCAAAAGTTAAATGTAAATGCGGCAGTGCATTACACATATGGGAGAGGCTATTACGAGCAATATCGCACAGATGATGATCTGGCAGATTATTTAATTCCTGAAATCATTGCTGGAACGGACACCATTTCTTCGTCGGACCTCATTCGACAGAAATGGCTCGATAATGATTTCTATGGTACAACCTTTTCTCTTAATTACTCAAACGAACATTTAAATTTTGTATTTGGGGGAGCCTGGAACAAATACGATGGTCGCCATTTTGGAAAAGTCCTCTGGGGCCAATACCTTGGAAATATTTCTGATGACTATGAATGGTATCGAAACACAGGCGTAAAAACCGATTATACAATTTATTCGAAAGTGAACTATAAAATACTCTCGGTAGCTAATTTTTATGTAGACTTACAGTATCGAAAAATTCAGCATAATATAAGTGGTATAGACGACAAACTGAGAGATATTACCCAAAAACATTCATTCGATTTTTTTAATCCAAAAGCTGGAATTATAGTGTATCCGGGAGAAAACCAGGAAGCCTACTTCTCCTATTCGGTCGGGCACCGTGAACCAAACAGAGCAAATTTTGTAGATGCAGATCCGGATGGCCGACAACCCAAAGCTGAAGAAATGCATGATATTGAAGCTGGTTACAGTATAATAATAAACCGTATGAAAGCGGGGATCAATTTGTATAACATGAATTATAAGGATCAGCTTATACTGACTGGCGAAATCAACGATGTGGGAGATGCATTAATGATAAATGCAGATAAGAGCTATCGCAGGGGGATTGAATTGTTTGGCGGCATACAAATATTGAAACAATTACGATGGAACCTTAATGTTACATTCAGCCAAAACAAAATAGATGATTTTACCGAATATGTCGATAACTGGGATACATGGTCGCAGGAATCATTTGATCTGGGAAAAACCGACATAGCATTTTCTCCTGAAATTATTGCCAACAGCATTATTGAAGCTACTGTAATAAAAAATCTGACTATATCGATAAACTCGCAATATGTAGGAAAACAATATATCGACAATTCCTCAAGTAGCAACAGAATGCTAGATCCGTACCTGGTAAATAACCTAAGATTCAGCTACACACTAAATCCCCGGTTTATTAAAAGAGCCGAGTTTCAGTTGTTGATAAATAATATTCTGAATGAACAATACGAAACCAATGCCTGGGTATATTCTTATTTACTGGGCGGTGAACGCTTTGAAATGGATGGATA
>JAHEEB010000513.1 GCA_024640925.1 Bacteroidota bacterium
TATTGTATGTCAGTCCTTCTATACGTTCAATTCTTGGTTTTACTCCTTTGGAATTTATAAATAATAAGAGCAACCTTTTTACAAGAAATCCTATTAATAAACGAGCAAGGGAATATATGGCAAATTCTCTTAAAGGGGTTATACAGCCTAAATTTCTTACTGAGATAAATGACATAAACAAAGAGGCACATATTCTTGAACTACTCGAAGTACCCAGTTATAATTCAAATGGAGAAATCATCTCTGTAGAAGTTATAGTCCATGATATTACAGAACGATATCATGCTGAAGAGCTCATAAAAGAACAGGAAGAAAAATACCGACAGATTTTTAATACGGCTTCAGATTTTGTTTACATATATAGTTTACTTAAAGACGATAAACCCGGACCATTTATAGAAACAAATCAATATACTCAGGATATCTTGGGCTATTCATACGAAGAGCTTAAAAACATGACACCTGATGATTTGGTAGCTGCAGAAATATGGACCGATAGTCACAACAGACAACCAGATGTGAAATATGAGTGTATCTGGCTTTCTAAAAACGGAGATATTTTTCATGTTGAAATCAGCGAACATTACTTTACAATTAAGAACAAAAGGGTTTCTATTGCAGTTGCAAGAGACATTACGGATAGAAAGAAAGCTGTAGAAGAAATTCAGTTTATGAATGAAGAGCTGATTAACCAGAAAGAAAACCTGGAGGCTCTTTTAGATAACCTAACTCAGACACAAGAGCAACTGGTGCAATCGGAGAAAATGGCCGCACTCGGACAATTGATTGCAGGGGTTGCTCATGAGATTAATACCCCACTGGGTGCAATTAAAGCATCTGTGGGCAACCTGAGTGATTCTTTAAGTTCTGCACTGGGACAACTGCCTAATCTATTTCAAAATCAATCGGTTGATAGCCTTAATCTTTTTATAACAACGTTTAATATTGCCCGGAATAAGAAACAAGAACTTTCTTCGCGGGAGAAACGAGAAAAGAAAAGAAAAATACGCCAGGAGCTCATTGAACAAAAGATTGAACCTGCCGAACTCATTGCTGAAGTATTAGGGTATCTTGACATTTATGAGGAATATATCGAATTTAAAGATTTGTTGTATAAACCCGATGCTCTAAAAATTCTTACAAATGTCAGAGATTTTATTTCTCTTTTAAAAAATACACATACAATATCTATCGCTGCAAATAAAGCATCGAAAGTTGTTTTTGCCCTTAAAAAATATGCTCATCGCGATACACTTGGTGAAAAAGCACCAACTGATATAATTGATGGCATTGAAACTGTTCTTACTTTATATGACAGCCAGTTTAAACAAGGTATTAATGTTGTGAAAAACTATTCAACATTGCCTCTTGTAATGTCTTATCAGGATGAGATTAATCAGGTATGGACCAATCTGATACAAAATTCAATACAGGCTATGTCACAAACAGGTACCTTAACAATAAGTGCTCATTCCGATGAAAATCATATATTTGTAAGTATTAGTGATACCGGTGAGGGTATTGAACCAAACATTATGGATAAAATATTTGAACCTTTCTTTACTACAAAAAAGAGAGGTGAGGGAAGTGGCCTGGGATTGGATATTGTAAAAAAAATCGTTGATAAGCTAGAGGGCTCCATCGATGTAAAGAGCAAAATTGGAGAAGGTACTACATTTACAGTGTCAATTCCATTGATGTAACAAGTATGAAAAGAAATGCTATTCTTTGTATTGATGATGAAAGAATAATACTCAATAGTCTTGTTGAGCAGCTTGAGAAATATTTTGGCACTGAGAAATACATATTTGAACAGGCCGAAAGTGCAGAAGAAGCTATGGAATTACTCGAGGACCTTGATGATGAAGATGTAGAGGTTGAAGTAATAGTATGCGACTGGTTAATGCCTGGTATAAAAGGCGATGAATTTCTTTTGGATATCGATTTAAAATACCCCCGGGTAATAAAAATATTACTAACAGGGCAGGCTGATGAAGCCCTTGTCTACAACCTTAAGCAGGAGGCTGATCATTTTTCAATTGTACATAAGCCTTGGGAAAAAGATGAACTCATTAATGCTATTAAAGCTGGGATAAAAAAATGAACCGTCAAGTTATTTTATGTGTCGATGATGAAGTAATTGTCCTCGATGCGCTCAAAGAGCAACTTCAACAGGAATTCGGCAACGAAATCCTCATAGAAATTGCCGAAGGTGGGAATGAATGTCTTGATATATTCGATGAATTGGTTAGTGACGGATATGAAGTCCCTATTGTTATTGCTGATTTCATTATGCCTGGCATGAAAGGAGATGATTTACTTAGTCAGATCCATAAAAAAAGTTCTTCAACCAGAAAAGTTATGTTAACGGGGCAGGCCAGTCTCGAAGGTGTAAGTAATGCGGTTAACCGGGCAGCATTGTACAGGTATATTTCCAAGCCCTGGGACAAAGAAGACCTGTTTCTGACTATCCGGGAAGCATTAAAAAGTTTCAACCAGGAGAAAACAATAATCAACCAAAATGTTGAACTAGTAGAGCTGAATGCAGGTCTTGAAAAAAAGGTAGAACAAAGAACTTCAGAGTTGCAGGAACTGAATGCAACAAAAGATAAGTTTTTTTCTATTATTGCTCATGACTTAAAAAACCCGTTTAATACCATTATCGGTTTTTCTGAATTGTTAGTTACTAATTTTAGTCAATTCACCCAGGATCAAATCAAGGAATATATCTATATTCTTTTCGATACATCGCTGCACGCTTACGATTTATTAGAAAATCTTTTAGACTGGTCGCGTTCTCAGACCGGCAGAATAACTATCAGACCCGTATTAATTAGTTTACATATACAAGTCTCGGATATCATGAGACTTTTGGAAAATCAGGCAGAAAAGAAAAAAATTCTGCTGAAAAATACGGTTGATGAATCTGTTGAAGCTTTTGCAGATGTGAACATGATAAATACAGTTTTACGAAACCTGATTTCAAACGCTATTAAATACACCAAAGAAAATGGACAAATAGAAGTGTCTGCTTCTGTTAACGAAAAGGAGGTTACTGTTTTTGTTTCGGACGATGGAATAGGAATTACCCCGGAAAATATGGATAAACTTTTCCGGATTGACAAATCACTGTCCACCAAAGGAACAGCCAATGAAACCGGAACAGGTCTCGGACTTATCCTTTGTAAAGAATTTATTGAAAAAAATAAAGGCATTATTCGTGTCGAAAGTACTCTGGGAAAAGGAAGCAAGTTTATTTTTACCCTTCCTGTCAAAAGCCCTGATTCTCAATCATAACCAGTAAAATATGTATTCCCCGGCATATAATCAGTCTGCTTTTACTGATGCTATAACCGATTATTTTTATCTGCTTAATAGAGGCTATCCCGAAAAAGGGTCACTTAAAATAGTTGGCGATCGGTATTGTTTATCTGGTGATATGCGAATTGTTTTGTACCGGGGAATAGCAGCAAAAGAGAAAATTATATCGCGTCAGGAAAGGATTACAGATACAATTATTGGAAAGGAAATACATATTGACGGATACAATGTACTGTTTACCCTTTTGAATTATAAACTTGGCCGACTGGTATTTATCAGCTCAGACAACATTTGTCGTGATGCCGGTTCGTTATTTGGAAAAATAAGAAAACAGAAAGATTTCATTACTACACTGATACAATTGGTAAATTATCTTGCGCTGGTAAAACCTTCGTATGTAAGGATTTTTTTTGATTCACCGGTTTCCTTCAGCCAGGATCACCGGCTGATGGCAGATAATCTGCTTTTTGATAAAGGATTAGATGGCGATGTTCAGGTAGTTCGTTCTGCTGATTATGAACTTAAACAAGTTACCAATGGAATAATATGTACTTCCGATTCTGCTATCATTGACCAAACCAAAAACCCAGTTGCCGATCTTTCATTTCATTTAATCCATCATTATTACAAGCCCGAGTTACTAAATCTTTCTAATTTACTGGCTGGTAAATAATCCACCTCTTTTCTCGTGTAAAAAATTTTCACCCCGCAATGTTTGTTGTATCTGTTTTTATTCTTTCCATTGTGAATAATAAAATTGTTAAAAAAACAAAAATAGTAACCCTGAAGAAAAAACATACGTATATTCGCATACCGCTTGGTCGGTTTTTAAATTATGAAAGATACAAAAGATTTTATTTTAAAAACAGCTTACGATATGTTCCTGTATAACAATTACGAGGCTGTTACAATAAATAGCATTATTAAAGCTACCGGACTTACAAAAGGTGCAATCTATCATTATTATAACAGTAAAGAAGAACTATTTATAGCTGTTGTTGATAAATACATGATAGAAAACTGTGTTGATACAACAGTTGAGTTTCTGACCCTTAAAGACTATTTACAATATAGTATTGATTTGGCTAAAGGAAAAATGACAAAGTTGATTATT
>JAHEEB010000514.1 GCA_024640925.1 Bacteroidota bacterium
CTTACAAAAAACCTTACCGACAAACAAATTCAGGATATACTCAAAACAGAACATGGTGGAATAAATGAAGTTTTTGCTGATGTTGAGGCTATCACAGGCGATAAAAAATATCTCGATTTAGCTGTCAGGGTTTCACACAGGGCAATTCTTGATCCTTTACTCCTGAAAAAAAACGAACTTACCGGCTTGCACGCTAACACACAAATACCAAAGGTTATTGGATACAAACGCATTTCCGATTTAAAGAATGATACATCATGGTCATCGGCAGCAGAATTCTTCTGGGATTTGGTAGTCAATAACTGGACCGTATCGATTGGGGGAAACAGTGTAAGGGAGCATTTTCATCCGATAAATGATTTCTCCTCCATGGTTGAATCCAACCAGGGGCCTGAAACCTGCAACACATATAACATGTTGAGGCTGACAAAACTTTTGTACCTTTCCAATCCCGATGCAAAATATATGGAATATTACGAAAGAGCATTGTTCAATCATATTTTGTCCTCGGAACATCCTGAAAAGGGTGGATTTGTATATTTCACACCTATGAGACCAAGACATTACAGGGTATATTCACAACCCCAGCAATGCTTCTGGTGTTGTGTTGGAACAGGGTTGGAAAACCCTGGAAAATATGGCGAGATGATTTATGCACACAACAATGACAACCTTTTTGTAAACTTATTTATCGCTTCAACACTCACCTGGAAGGAAAAGGGTATAATTCTTACACAAAACACCCTGTTCCCCGATGAAGAATTTACAGAACTTAAGATACAAGTCGACAAACCAAAGAAATTTGCCTTAAATATCAGGATACCTGAATGGGTAAGTAAGGATGAATATAAAGTACTGGTTAATAACCAGGTAATTTCTTCTTCAAATACTGTTTCAAATTATTTTACTATTGAACGTAAATGGAAATCAGGTGATGTTGTGAAAGTAATATTTCCTATGCATACCCGGGTTGAATATTTGCCCGATGGTTCGAAATGGGCATCCATTTCAAATGGACCAATCGTTCTGGCTGCTATCAGCGATTCCTCAAATTTAGTTGGGCTCTGGGCTGACGACAGCCGAATGGGACATGTTCCAGGTGGTCCATTATACCCAATTAATGAAGGACCATCAATTGTTTCAAATCAAAAAGATTTTGCTTCGCAGGTTATTCCTGTTAAGGGAAAAACCATGACCTTTACCATGCCAAAGCTGGTTTATCCCGATACATATAAAAACATTGAACTTATACCCTTTTATAAGATTCACGAAGCACGTTATATTATATATTGGCCAATATCCGATTCAGCCAGTTTAGCCGGCACTGAACAAAAGTTAAAAAACATAGAGGATGAAAAACTTGCCCTCGAAGCGCGAACTGTAGATCAAATTGCACCAGGCGAGCAACAACCTGAATCTGACCATAATTTTAAAGGAGAGAAAACCACAACCGGAGTTAATTTAAACATGCACTGGCGCGATGCGATTGGTTGGTTTAGTTATGACATGAAAAATAAAAACAAACAGGGAAACAGTCTTCGTATTACCTATTTTGGAATGGATAGGGACCGTACTTTCGACATCTTAGTAAATGACACCAAGCTGGCAACCGTCGAATTGAAAGGTGTAAACGGAGATACGTTTTATGTTGTTGATTATGCCATCCCTGATAATATTTTGGATAAGAGCACGAATGAAATACTAACTATTAAGTTTGTTGCAGCCAATAATTCAAAAGCTGGAGGAATTTATTACATTAGACTAATAAAGGAATAGATAAAAGAAATTTTGAAAATGTAAAACCATCCAACAACTTGTTTCGTAATAAATTGAAACTAACCTTATAACACTATGAAAAAAATTCTCATTCTTTTTGCATCCGCAATCTGTTGTGCAAATTTTCTTTTTTCTGCCACTCCTGGAGTTTTAGCTGGTGGAACGATTTATGCTTATTCCGGCAGGGAGTTTTCACTAAGCTGGACTTCAGCTCCTTCACCAACACCTACAATAATAACATGGTATAAAAGGCTGTCATCTGAATCATCCTATCCAAGTTCTCCTTTTGCACAGTCGGTAGGCTTCAGCAACCCCTCGATCGTTCAAACTGGATTAACTCAAAGTTGTTATGTTAAAGGTGATGTAGTATCTACTGGTGGTGGATACACCAACGAGGTATTCGTAACAGTTCTTTCAGCATTTGATCCTGGTACAATAACAACATCAACAACATCTTTATGCAGCGGTACTATACCATCACAAATGACTTTCTCAAAATCCTCCTCCGGTGGTAATAGTAGTTTTAGCTATCAATGGTATTCTTCTGCAGATAACAGTACATGGAATGCAATCAGCAACGCAACAACTATTTCATATACTCCCAATGCTGAAATCACTTCAACAACCTATTACAGATGTATGGTAAATGCCGGAGCCGGAGCAGTAGCAACAAACACTATTACAGTTTTTGTTTATCCAAATGTATCTGTCGGAGCAATTATCGGCGAAAACACAATATGTTATAGTTCCAATGCCGGTACTCTTTCTTTTTCAACTGTTCCAAGCGGCGGCACAGGAAGCGGTTATACCTACCAATGGCAATCTTATACAAGCAGTTGGACGAATATTTCCGGAGCCACAAGCAATACATATGTTCCCGGAAATCTTTATTCAACACAACAATACCGTTGTGTTGTTACTAATTCCTGCGGAAACGCTAGTACGAATTCTCAAACTATTACTGTACTTTCCGACCTAAGCGCTGGTCAGATTTCAGCCAATGGTAGTATGTCGATATGTGAAAACGGAGAAGCTCCTGAGCTTCAGTTCTCAACAGCCGCATCAGGAGAAACTGGTTCTTACACCTATCAATGGCAATCATCCCCTGATAATACCACATGGTCAAACATTTCAGGAGCAACCTCAACTACTTATTCTCCCGGAACTTTATCTGCAACAACTCATTACAGGTGCAATGTAACAGGCACCTGCGGTGTTACAAAACCAACAAATGTAATAACCTTAAATGTAATAGGTACATACGCGATTCCAATTCCCACAACAGATGCAGTTTCAAAGTATTGCAAAAACACAGATGTTACAATTACCATAACAAACCAGAATTCGAAAAATAACTGGTATAACAAAAACCAGGAGTTCATTCAGAATTCTGGCACATATACTATTAGTTCTATTAAAGATTCAACCATATTATATGTAGAAGCTGTAGATGCCAACGAATGCAAATCGGAAAAAGCGAAAGTAAATATTAATGTCGATCCAATTAAAGCTGATTTCTATGTTGCCAATACTGAAATTGAAGTTGGTGATTCTGTTATCTTCCGTTTTACCGGTATGGGTGCAAGCTCATTTAACTGGACTTTCAATAATGGGTTTACAAGCACATTGGTTGAACCGCTAACATTTTACAACAATGCCGGTATTTACGCTGTAACTCTTTCTGTTGCTTCTGATATTGGTTGCACCAACACGAAAACAATTGAAAAAGCTGCTGTTGTTATTTCAAAAGGTACAATAAGTACACAGGAATTGAATAATGAAAACATATTTATATATCCTATGCCTGTTTCTGACATACTTAAAATAGAGTATACAGAAAATTCTACTGCAAATGCCATTATTTATAATATGAGTGGGCAGGTTATTACAGAGCAAAAACTCGACAAAACAAACAACAGTATCGATATGTCTTCTTTCCCCAGTGGATCCTATGTTTTGAAAATAACGTCGAAAGGAAAAGAGGTTTATTCTAAAACCTTGATAAAAAGATAAAATTCCAAAAAAATATTCACCAAATATTGGTGAATAAACTTACATGCCTTAACCAGTGGTAACAAGTATCACGTGGTTAAGGCATTTTCTTTTTCGGTTACAAATTTTAATATTCCAAGACTAAAAAAACAGAGAAGTAACCGGAACGAAGCAGAGCCCGCAGCCAATCAGCTTATTCCTTGCAGAAATTATATAATAGGTACTTTCATTCAACAGATTACTTCGTCAGTAAGCTTTCCTCATCCGGGCAACATCTATCATATCTTGCTATCTTGGCTTCCCATCATTTCTTTTCACCTGACGGTAAGGGCTCATTCTGTGTGAGATAATTTTCCAAGGAAATAAAAAATTAAATTTATTGGTTTCTATTCCACCAGAATTACTTAATAAAGTTTTTCATAATTCAGAATTGGTGATTACTTTGAGACTAAAATTATTTCCCTTTCAATTTAAATAAAGAAGAGCGCTACCTAGGGGCAAAAGTCTATTTATTAATATTTTCAAGATATATGATAAATTTCCTTTTGTCTCTGATGACTACGTAGTGTTGTAGCGCAGTGCCACAAAACAACCTGATAAAATAAAATATCCCAAATTGGGAAATGCGGATTACTTTTTGTAGATTTGCAATATGAGAATTA
>JAHEEB010000515.1 GCA_024640925.1 Bacteroidota bacterium
CACCGAGAGAGAGAGTTCAACGAATTAAACTGTTCCAGTTCATTCGGTTTTCAATATTGGTAATTCGAGAATTAGAATTCTCAAGCATATCATTAAGTTGCTTGAATAGCGCCGTTCCATTCTTGAGGAATGAATCTTGTATTTCCTTATTCATTCCCAGAGCTTCTATGGCGGGAATTAAAATTGCTGATTTATTACCCAAAAGCATTTGTAATGCACAATCGATGTATTGATAAAACATAATGGAGTCGAAAAAGCTAAGTTTAACCGGATGTTCTTCTATTTCCAAACAGTTTAATTTTATTGTAAAGTAGCGGGGCAGCGGATATATATTGCCAAAAACTTTTTGATTGTTTTCTTTGTCGAACTTGGAATTGTGGTACAAGATTTCATCAATTATCAAGAAAGTGCCCTTTATTGTGATTTCACTATCTGTCCCCGGATTAAATTCAAGACCGATGTTTTCTATTAAATATTCATTTGCTTTATCGTCAGATTTACGATAGGTAAAGTATTGTTTTATTATTCCATTGGTAATAGATTGTATTGTTTTCTCATCTGCTTCGAAACTTACCGGACTTTCAATATGATTTTCCATGCATTGTTCTGTAAACCGCTGGTAACATTTTTGAATAGCCAGATTCACCATTGGATTAATTACATCGGCAACAAAAACATTATCCCATAATATACTCTTGTTTTTAAATTGAAAACCTGAACGTACTAATATGCTTGCACGAAGATATTTAAAGCTAACATCGAGGTAGATGCGCATGGTGCCATCGGGTAGCTTTTCATAATCAAAGTTATTACTGATACTAATGTTGGCAGCAGCGCCATTTTCCTTTGGTTCATTATTGGGCTCGAACCATAAATAAGTAGATCGGAATAACTGTGCTTTTATGTTTTTCATACCCTTATAATTGTAAATAAAAGTATAAAAGAGAAATGAAAATTGCTTGAAAAATCGCTGGTTTTGTTTTCAAAATTTTATTCTCTAACCGGTGCTCGCATTTTTTGAATTCACTGTTCAGACAATGAATTCATTTTGTGTCATAAGACTATTCATGATTTCTATAGCAAATTAACCTGTTCAATCTGAATGGGTATATCAAACAGCAGTCGTGTCATACGATCGAAAGAGGCTGTAAGATCGGTAGTGTTAAAATATCGTTTGCCATTTTGCGAACACATCTCTTCCTTATCCGGATGACGAAGAAAGTAATCGGAAAGGCTCTTTGCAACAATCTCTCCTTGCGATATTACTGAAATATGTTGAGGAGTATATTTTCTGATCTTATTAATCAGTAAAGGATAATGAGTACATGCAAGAATGAGCGCATCAATAGAAGGATCAACCGAAAGTATATGATCAATATGTCGTTTTACAAAAAAATCAGTGCCCTCGCTTTCGTGTTCATGGTTTTCGACCAATGGCACCCAAATAGGACAGGCCTCTTGTGTAACAATAATATCAGGGAAAAATTTTTTGATTTCAATAGGATATGAACCGGATTGCACTGTACCCTCAGTGCCTAAAATGCCAAGATGCCTGTTTTTCGTGTATACTCCTGCCGATTCGGTAACTGGTCTGATTACACCCAAAACTCTTCTTGTGGGATCTATCAGGGGAAGATCCCGTTGTTGTATGGTTCTTAATGCTTTGGCCGATGCTGTGTTGCAGGCAAGAATTACAACGCGGCAACCTTTATCAAATAACCAGTTCACAGCCTGAAGAGTATATTTATGAACAACGTCAAACGAACGTGGTCCATAAGGAGCACGGGCATTGTCGCCAAGGTAAATGTAATCATACTGTGGCAGACTTTTAAGTAATTCCTTAAGAACAGTTAGTCCCCCGAAACCTGAATCAAATACTCCAATCGGAAAAGCTTGTTTCATGTGTTGATATTTGTACAAAAATACTTTTTTCTGTTAAAATAGTTTACGTTGATGGTAACTACTAACTTTAAATTGCGAAATCCATCATAACAGTCACGTTTTTTAGAGTACTTTTTCACTTCTGCGCAACTAAAAAATGGATTAACCTTTGTTAGGCAACAGTGAAGAATTTTATAATAAAGAGTATTTCATTTTTTTACCACCAGACATCAAAGAATTAGTCCTGAACAAGTCTTTAGTAATCGGCAAATTGTTGATTTGATCTTTTGAACAATTTGGGTATAAAAAGAAGAGTCCGAGAGTTTAGCTCATAGACTCTTCTTTTAATGTTAAAAGCTTTGCCATTTCCCAGACAAAGTATGTTTTGTAAATCAGTGCAATTATCCTTTAAAAATCCATATCCATTCCACCATTTTGTTCTTCTCCATTCTTGCCATTTTTCTTCTTATCGCCACCGTTCTGGTTAAACCGATAATTGATAGAAAAAACAAACACCGGGCTTTTCCTGATTCGCTCACTATACACCTCTGTATTCCCAGAGTAATTGGTTTCTTTCCTGTTTCTGGTACTAAATATATCTTCTACTCTTAAAACCAAGGTTAATTTCTGATCGAAAAACGATTGCATAGCCGATGCAGACAACCAATACATAGCCTCACTTTCTCCCTCTAATTCTATTTCCGGGGCATTATACTGTCCAATCAATTGAATACGGGTTTTAGTAGGCATAATGAAATTAGCTGTTAGCCCAGCTTCCCACGTATTGCTTTCTTTTGTTGTCATAACACTGTCGTATAGTCCTTCTACCTGGTAATAATACCATGTAATTTTCGGATTAAGAATACACCATTTTACCAGTGCAATATTTCCATTAAATTCACCTCCTATTTGGCTTTCTGTCCCAAGATTAATCATCTTATGTACATAGATTGAGTCACTCTCGGTCCAATGTAAGCGTTCCATTTTATCAACCGTATGCCGATAAAAAGTTTCAAATGATATAAAAGACTTTTTCCAGCTTTTTTGATAGTTCAGTTCATATGAAGCCTCATGTTCTGGTTTAAGCTCCGGATTTGGCATATAAAGGCTATAACCATCTGATAGAACGGGAAAAGGACTTAACTGAAAATCCTGTGGCCGATTGATTCGCTTGCTATAGTTAGCCTGCAATGTATGACCACCCTTCAACTCTTTGGTTAATGCTAATGAAGGATACCAACCCAGAAAATCATAATTATAATTATAGTTGTCCTTTATTGTCTGCATAGAACGGTTAGTCGATTCTCCTCTCAAACCCACACTATACTGAATACCCCTGAGATCTCCCCTCACTAATGCCCATGCTGCATTTATATAACTTGAAAAATCAGCCTCATCGTCATATGAAGGATTTTTTATATCATCTTCTAATCTGCTGTATGTCAGATTACTTTCGTTAACCCTTAAAGTATAGCCGGTTTCGAGAGTAAACCATTTTGGTATCGGTAGCTGATAGTTAAGCTCTAACCTATACTGGCTACTATTAGTGGAGGTAAGGCTCTTTTGTGTCGTATCATTCTTTAGCAAAAATTCATTCTCCTCATTAGTAACATTATTGTATTGAAGATCAACTGTTAAATAATGATCGGAATTGTTATTAAAAACTTGCTTGTCACCAACATTTATCTGCCAGATTTTTGGATCTACAGTAGACTCTGTTTTGGTAAATAATTCGGTTTGATTAGGTTCCAGATAGTAATTGTTAATTTTGGAATTTGTCGTGCGGCCAAAACTAAAATCAGTATAACTTCCACCAATATTAACCGTGTTATTATCTGAAATCTGGTAGTCCATTCCTGCCTTCATGGTATAGCTCTCATGATTCATTTGTCTTTTCATATTCTTATAAAGCCGGACTAATGAATCATTATTAATACTATCATAACGAAAAGTTTTGCTGTCTTCAAGGCTTTTCATCGAGCCTTCCATATTTCTATACCCCATGGACAACATATAATTAGTTTTCTTACGGCGATATGAATAGGTAAAGTCTGTTGTATACAAAGGGCTATTTCCAACGCTTGCATTAAACACCAGTGAATGCCCTGTTAATTTTCCTTTTTTAGTTACTATATTGATTATACCAGCTGTTCCGTCGGGATCATATTTTACCGAGGGATTGGTAATAATCTCTATTTTATCAATCGCATTAGCCGGTATCTGGTTTAAAGCATCGGTGCCTGTGAGGGGACTTTGTCGCCCATCGATAAGAACTGTAAAATTGCTGTTACCTCTCAGAGTTATATTGCCTTCGATATCGGTCTGAACAGAAGGAACATTCTGAAGGGCATCTACAGCTGTTCCTCCTTGTGCTGAAGGATTCTGACTAACATCTATTACCTTCCTGTCGATCTGATAAGAAACAAAAGGTTTTTCACCAACCACCTCAACCTGATCAATTCCAACGGTTTTAGGCATTACCATTATCTCACCAATATCAACAGTTTCTGTCCCTGGTTTAAGGGTTATTTCAGAAATT
>JAHEEB010000516.1 GCA_024640925.1 Bacteroidota bacterium
AATTCTTTTGGATATACATGGACTAATCTTTTAAATTTCTCGAAAGAGATTTCTGCTCATAGTTTTACTATGACTCTTGGACACGAAGTTCAGTATAATAAAAAAGAATCATATACTATGTATGGCGAAAGCCAGCCTTTCCTCGATAACGATTGGTGGAATGCGGGTTCGGTTAACTCCGAAACGAATAATGCCACAAGCTATTATATGAAAAAAGGCCTTGTATCAGCATTTGCCAGACTAAGTTATAATTATAACAATTTACTTCTCCTGAACGGAACGGGTCGTTTCGATGGAGCATCGCAATTAACTGAAGGGAACAAATGGGATTTCTTTCCATCAGTCAGTGCTGCTTTTCGTTTAAGCAATCTTGAATTTATGAAAGCGGTAGATCCGATTTCTGATTTAAAATTGCGTATTGGGTATGGTGTTTCAGGTAATGCGGCTGTTGATGCCTATGCAACAAAAGGCATTGTAAATGAAAAACCATTACATTACCAGTTTGGAGAACCTGGAGCAGAAGTCAATTTAGACGGATATCGTCCGGAATACTTAGCAAGTGAGTCTTTAAAATGGGAAACCACTAAACAATATAATTTTGGAGTAGATTTTGGATTATTCAACAACAGATTATCCGGAAATATTGATCTTTTTCAATCGCATACCTTTGATTTATTATTGCCTTCCAAACTTCCACTTAACACCGGATATTTCGAAATTATGACCAATGTTGGTGAAACCGAGTCAAAAGGAGTTGAAGTTATGCTTCAATCGGTTGTTGTTAAACGAAGCGATTTTAGTTGGGACATGAATATCTCATTTACGGCAGTGAGGGATGAAGTAGTCGCTCTCGCATCAGGACTGACTAAAGATGTGGCTAACGGATGGTTTGTTAATGAGCCAGTAAAAGCATTTTACGATTATGATAAAATTGGAATATGGCAACTTGCTGATTCTGCAGAAGCTGCTATATATCGTCAATCACCCGGAGATATCAGAGTCAGAGATGTTGTAAGGACAAACGACTCTACGTATATCAGCGATGATGATAAAGTAATTATTGGAAGTGGTTCTCCCAAATGGAGTGGAAGTATTGTAAATACTTTCTCATACAAGGGATTTGATCTTACTTTAAATGTTTATGCCCGTATTGGTCAAATGATTAACGCTGCTGCTTATACTTTCGACCCAAGAATGTATGACAATATGCTGGAAGTCGACTACTGGACTCCAAATAACCCAACGAACGATTATCCAAGGTTCAGAAGAGGTGTAGCAGAGCTTGATTATGAAAATACTTTGCAATACAGAGATGGTTCCTATATTAAACTTAAAAATGTAACTTTAGGATGGAGCATGCCTACAAAATGGGTTGAAAAAGCACATATTTCCAAGGCACGTATTTATGCAACTTCAAACAATCCTTTGATACTATATAGTAAACTTAAAAAAGGTATTGACCCTGAAAGAAATGGTAGTATTTCTTGGCCGCTGGCACGTACTGTTTTATTTGGTGTTAACCTCGAATTTTAATCCCTAAAATGAATCGAAAAATGAAAAAATATATCTTTTTTATATTCTTCTTTGGCCTCATTGCTCTTTCCTCCTGCGAAGACTTTCTTACTGAGGAGTACAAGAGTGGTGCAAATTCGGAGACTATTGTGTCAACCGAAGCCAACATGGAAATGCTTATAGTCGCTGATTATGCTCCTTTGCGTATCTGGTACGGTTGTGAAAATGGCTGGGATTTTACCGAAGCAGGTACCGATATTTATACTTATGGATATGATAATCGTTCTGCGGGTTTTTGCACCTATACAAATTTTGTTGGTGAAGAACAAAATAGATCGGCAGCTGTCTGGTATGAGCTTTATAAAGCTTTAAATTCATGTAACCTTGGTCTTGCAAATATTGATAATATTACTTACGAGGATAGTAAGGTCAAGGCTTATCGTAAAGGAGAATTAAGTTTTCTTCGCGCACATTACCTATGGCTGTTAACAGAAACATGGGGTCCTACTCATTTTTCGCCCGATCCTATCTCAGATGCTCAGTATGAAGCTTTCCATACCCCAATAAATATTTTGTATCAACAAATCTTCACTGATCTGGATACCGCTCTGGCATTAACACCTGAGACACTTGTTGCGACCGATTACGGTAGAATTTCAAAACCTGTTGTAAAAGCTTTTCTTGCACGTACGCATTTAGCCTGGGCTAGCTATACTAAAAATGGTCTGGAGATAAAAGGAGAAAGTCTGATTGCAAAAGATAATGCAGAATCTCAGGAACATTATGCCCTGGCTAAATCATATGCAGAGGATATTATCAACAATTACGATTATAAACTTCTGAACAAATGGGCTGATATATGGAATATAGATAATATTAAAAACGACGAAATAATTTGGGCCGTTAATTATTCCGACAACAGTCAATATACTACTGCCAATCTGATGAATCCATGGGATAATGGGAATGCATATAATACTCAGTATATTATTCAGCGCGAAGGCGGGAATATGGGGCACCTGATGTGGGAAATCCGCCCCGAAAACTTTGCAAGGGGAGTTGTCCGTGATGTTAATACAGGTCGTGGATTCTTAAGATGGATGCCAACAAAATTCTTTATCGATTTATATAATGAGAGCATCGATCAGAGGTTTTTTGGTTCATTTAAAAATGTTTGGTACGCAAACGATTCATCTACCGCTCCTGTTTGGAAAAAATTCTATTATCTCGATGGTATAAAGACTACTGTTCCAGCTGAAAAGGTTAAAAAACGCATGTTTCAACCAGGTGATACAGCAATCTATTTCTCTAAAACCCCTGTCCCATCGTCGAAAAAGGCAAAAATGAATTTATCGGACGTATTTTATTTCCATCCTGAAAAAGGATATTTAATAGTCGATATTAACGATATGTATACTGCCAGCGGTGCTCCTAACGATTCTGTAGTTAACAGATCGTACTATTTCCCTATTACCAGGAAATATATGGACTCAACCCGAATTGCAGTTGCTACACAATACAGCAAGCGCGATGCTTATGTTATGAGGCTTTCCGAAATGTACCTGATTAAAGCTGAAGCTGAAATGGAAACAGGCGCAACGGATGAAGCGTATACTACAATATTGGAACTTGCAAACAACAGGGCTGTTGGAAACAATGGTGCATCATTGCTTTCGGCTTATGGTGTTACCTCTGGCATCAACATTGATATCGATTTTATCCTCAACGAAAGAGCTCGCGAATTGGCTACTGAAAATCTACGCTTCTTCGATTTAAAACGTACCGGAAAACTTGTGGAAAGGGTGCGCTTATATAATTCAGATGCTTCAAGAAACATCCAGGATTTTCATAATTTAAGAATGATTCCTCAGCAGGAACTCGATGCAGTGTACAACCCTGATGTTTTCACACAAAATCCGGGATATTGATTTTAATAATAAATTAACACTCTTTAAATACTAACTTTAAAATTTAGTTAACTATGAGAAAATTTTATTTATTGTTTTTATTTCTCTTGTGCAGCATAGGCTATATGCAGGCACAGGCATGGCTTACCTACGATGGTAGTATGATACCCGTAGATTCGTCAAGTTCAGTTTTTTATCGGGCTTCTGTGGCAAGTTCAGCTGACCCGGGTTCTCATTTCATTGGTGAGATAATCAATGATGCTGAAATAGCTGGTAACAAATACTTATTATATGTACAACCAGATGATTGGTCAGCAGCAAGTGCATCAACTCAGGCTCGTACGCAGTATCGTTCAAATTTTGCTGCTGCTTATAAGGATAGTAGTTCTACATGTGTTATGAGAGCAAGAGGTTATAAAATTGACTCGCTCCCAAAAGCTGCCATATTCAATTTTGAATACCAAAATGGTAAAAGCAACAAACGTGAAAATATATGGATGTTTGCAGCCGATAGCACAATAGCATTGCAATATTCTAACGTAAAAGCTAAAGTACCTTATGATTTGTACAGATGGCATATCTATCGCACTACAGTTAAATTTGATAGTGTTAAAGTATACATTGATGAAAATCCCGTACCGGTTATTAAAGGTAAAACTGCTCAAACAACCGCAAACAATTATTGGAGGTTTGGTGATGGTGGTAAAGTTGTTGCATCCGCTGGTAATGTAGTAAATGGAATTACTGAAAAAGTAGCTGGATCAGTTGACTGGATTCTTATAGATACCACAGGTGCTTATGCTCCGGGAGCAGGTGCTGCTATACCTGCTGAGTTTTCAACTGCTGTTAATACGGTTAATTTGCCTGGTTCAGGTAAAAGAGTATTATTCCTGACTAAAACATCAATTAAAGAACAAGGTTATTATGCTGATTCTATGTATGTTGTTGATTTGGTAAAAGCCGGATTTATAGTTGATGTTGCTTATGACGCCTATGTAACA
>JAHEEB010000517.1 GCA_024640925.1 Bacteroidota bacterium
AATCATCAAAACTATTTTTCTCTGTAAAAATGATTAAACCATAATCCTTATTATTAAAAGAAACTAATTTCGGCTTATTTGCATAATAATTTTCACCAGGATTTATCTTTAGTTCATAAACCTGTTCAATTACTATGTATTGTTTTGATTTATTTATAAAAGTCCATATATATACACTATCTATTGGTTGTAGGGCCTTAAGCACATTTATCTTTAAACTATCCGATTTATACTTTATATTGTTTATTGTTATTTCAAAAGGTCCAAGTTTTACTTCTCCAGTATCCTTAGTTGTAACAAGAATTGAGTATGGAGAATTTATCGCTGGATTTACTATAAATTTTTGTCCTAGCTGTTCTGTTAAATAATCCGTAAGAAAATCCAATTGAAATTTTATACAGATCATCTGATTTACCCGAGGATAAGGATTATCTAAACTTAACTCAACTTTTTGTGCAGATAAAGAAATTGAGTTTATCACTATCCATATTGCAAGTTTAAAAATCTTAAAATCCATGGTATATTAGTTTAATTGTCATTATGCTGTCGTTTATAAATACACATAATCAAATTCTTAATGCTCACACCCGGTGAAAAAGTGAAAAGTTTTATCCTTCCCAATATACCACCTCCTTCCTAATCTTCCAATACTTTCTTGTATAAAATAAACACCGTTTAATTTATCATATTTTTTAAAACCTATAACATACGGAAGGTTACAATATGCTGTCCATATCCGCCAGGCTGGGTTTTAGTTTTACCTGGGCCGGGATTCTTTTAGTCGAATACCTTTTATGAGTCTTCCGGCAGGGCTGTTAGCCCACATGAACTCATTTTTATTAGCAACAGGTTATTTTTCAAAATAATATTCATCAATCTGAATTTTACCAGGATGGTAATTAAACTTAATCCATCCATACAGTGTATCTTCAGCTATCATTCTTACTCCTAAATATCTTGGTGAAGGTTCTGCTTCCCAGTAAGTGATTTGATCGCAGGATAGAGTTAGCCAACTTTGAGTATTACTCCAATTTGAATATGTACTTATAGTATCATTTAATGCAAAACTTTTTGGCATTACGCCACAAAAAAACTCATCTAAATAATTAAATGCTATTTGGTAATTGTTTCTTATCTGTATATACGTTCTTTCTTCTCCACTAGACTCACATCCATCTAAAATTGTCGTATCACAATCATTAGGAAACGAACTCTTAAAGTAATACGAAAAGTTAAAATCATATTTATTATCTTGATTAATATCAATTGAATCCATATCGCTTTTTACAATTCCACTATAAGAACCATTATCATATTCCTCACCTTCATCTTCTATTATTATAGGTGGATTAGCAATTACATGTATACCTGAATTATTAGTAATTCCTGCAATCACCAACTTTTCATTATGACCTTCATCTGTTTTTTCACAACCAGATATTAGGATCATTGCAATAAACATTGATAAATACTTTTTCATTTTTTATAGATTTAAGGTTTATTATTCATGAATACAGCTTGCCACAAATAACTATTTATATGTGCACTTTTCTTACCAATTTTCCATATTTTGTAATACTGAGCACCTTTCATCATCCCATTTCTTCTCATTATTCCACCTGCAATATACTAAACTCTCCGTTATCTGTCAATAAGTTGGTGTATAAATAATAGGATGGTTTTCAACTCGTTATTAACAGATAGCGTAAAGATTTTAAAGAATATTAAATAATCTGGTAAAGAAAAATCAGGAATAAAATAAAAGGTGTAAACTACAATAGGGAATGCTATTAAAGGCAAGGGTAAAAAAACGGAACAGCAGAGACTGTGTGATTTTAATTTGAGTATCATAGATAAACTTTATTTATTCTATCTGTCGCCTCAAATAATGTACTACTAAGATTTTAGGTAATAAAAAAATAAGGTTTTATTTATTTAATTAAAGCCGGAATTGTAAATTTAAAATTACTTCCCTTCCCATATTTGCTTTCGACCCAAATTTTACCTCCGTGTTTTTCAATGAATTCCTTGCACAATAATAAGCCTAAGCCAGAACCTTTTTCATTGGCTGTGCCGTTTGTTGTTATAAATTGGGAAAAATCGAAAAGTTTTATCATAATCTCTGGTTTAATTCCAATACCATTATCAGAAACTGTAATGATGGTTTCTTCATTGTTTTGTTCGGCATAGATAGTAATTTGTCCATTTTTATTTGTGAATTTTATCGAATTTGAAACTAGATTTCGCAAAATGGTTTTTAACATATTTTTATCGGCAAAAACATTAATATCATTAGAAAAAGAGCTACTGATGGTTATGTTTTTAGCCAACGCATTTATTTTCATATTCTCAATGATTTCATTAAAAATAGTTGTGAATTTTAATTTCTGTGGTTCATAAACCATTTTGCCCGATTGAGCTCTTATCCATGTCAAGATGTCTTGTAGCAAAGTAAAGATGTGTTTTGCAGTATTATAAATAAGATCAACCTGACTTTTAATATGATCCATGTCATATTTTTGAATATTGGATGCCAGTATATCTGAAAATCCGAGCAATGTGCTAAATGGGTTTTTCAAATCGTGGGCCAGTATGGAAATAAAACGGTCTTTATCGATATTAAGTTTTTCCAATACTTCATTTTGCTGTTTAATTATCTGTTCAGCTTCTTTACGTTCAGTAATATCCCGTATTATGCTCAAAATTTTATTCGTCTTATAATTAATTGTTCTTGCTTCGAAATAATGCAATTTATCTGGGAGCTGAATAGTATATTCAAATGACTGGATTTTTTTAGTCACTATAGCATTTTCAAAAACAGGCTTAAATTCAGCAACAATATTTTCCGGTAAAATGTCTTGCATTTTTTTTCCAAGAAAAACTTCTGGAGGAGCAAGAGTATTGGTAGATTCGGGAATATAACAATCGATAAAAACGCCTTCGTTGTCTTGAATAAACATCATGTCGGGCAGGGTATGCAAAATTGCCGATGATTTGGCTTCACTTTCTCGTAATGCTTTTTCTATTAATTTCCTATCAGTAATATCAAAAAAAGTGACAACTGCCCCGGCAACCTTGTTGTTTATTAAAATCGGATATGACCAGTATTCTGTGGGGAAGAATGTTCCATCAGCACGCCAAAAAACTTCATTATCATTATGAGCTTTTTTACCCTGTTGAAAAGCTTTGAAAATATTACATTCTTTAACATCAAAATGACTTCCATCGGCATGAGAGTAATGAATCAGACTGTGCATATTCTTACCAAGAAGTTGTTCACTATTCTTATAACCGAGTATTTGACAACAGGCAGTATTTGAGAATGTGCAATTTCCTGAAAGATCAAGTCCGTATATAGCTTCAGCTGTTGAGTTAAGAAGGATCTGAAAACTTTCTTTGCTTGTTTTTAGATCAGAAGTTAATTGTTCAGCAATTTGATGAGCCCTTTTTCGTGTGTTAAAAATGGAGATTGATAAGATAAATAGTAAGAAACTTATAACAATTCCTCCGCTTAGCACAATGTAAGAGACAGTGCTTTGTTTAATGGGCTGAGTAAAATTTAAAATCCATTTTCTTCCGTTAAAATCGATAGGTAGAACAATACTAAGTAAACGTGATTTTTTTTTAGTCGTTATTGAGTCTTTTTGACTATCATATAAAATTGTATTTGTAGAAATACTATCATCGAATATTTGTAAATGTATTCTGTCTTTGTGTTTGATATCCCAATGGCCTAAAATGCCTTGCATAAGATCGTTCATGCGATATGGGCTGTAAACCCAGCCAATAATAGCATCACGTCGCTGTTCTGTCGAGTTAGTTGGCATTCCATTCCGATAAACAGGAACATACATCAAAGTACCTGCCTGTATATCTTTATTGGTTTCCTGCATCAAAGTAACTTTTCCCGAAAGTATTGCTAAATCGCGATCGCGCGATAACTCCATAGCTTTTCTTCGAATTGGTTCAGAAAACATATCATATCCAAAAGATCGGAGATTACGGCCAGTAAATGGCTCCAGATATATGGTTGAAGTGAAGATGTCTCTTTCTCCTACTGGATTTAAAGTATATTCAGGAAAACCTTCATTTCGTATACGCTGAATGTGTTGTCGAATTTGATTTTTAGGTATTATTAATGAAAAGCCAACGCCTTGAATGCCCGGTAAATTTTCGTTTATTTTTATTCTATCATTAAATTTTTTCCATTTTTCGCGGGTAACAGTATCTGATGCTTCAAAAAAGGCTGAACTGGTGCGTAAAAGTTGAGCATGAGCGTGGAGTCGAGTAATTATTTTTGTGTTAATATCACTACAAACCAAATTGAAGTCCTTTTTTGCTTCTGTTTCAATATATTTTTCCGTATACAATGTGCCAATAAAGGTTATCACAAGTCCCATAAGAAGAATTACCAAACTCT
>JAHEEB010000518.1 GCA_024640925.1 Bacteroidota bacterium
CATATTGCAATATGCTTGGCGCTGAAGGATTGACCTATGCAACAAAGATTGCAATTTTGAATGCTAATTACCTGGCCGCTTGTCTGAAAGATTATTATAATATAGTATACACAGGAAAAACCGGGTATATTGCTCACGAATTGATTTTTGATTGTCGTCCGTTCAAACAAAAGTGCGGCATAACCGAGACGGATATTGCCAAAAGGCTTATAGATTATGGGTTTCATGCTCCCACATTATCTTTCCCGGTTCATGGTACATTAATGATAGAACCAACAGAAAGTGAGTCAAAAAGAGAATTAGACAGGTTTATAGAAGCATTAATTGCCATTCATGAAGAGATAATGTCCTTGGCCGGAACGGAAGAAAAAGATAATGTTTTGGTAAATGCTCCTCATACTCAGAGTGAAGTAACTGCTGATAATTGGACACATAAATACAGCCGGCAGAAGGCAGCATTTCCTAAAGAATGGATAAAGTCAAAAAAATTCTGGCCCTATGTAGCCCGCATCGATGATGCATATGGAGATAGAAATTTAATTTGCACTTGTTCTTCCACCGACGATCATCAATAATTTTTGTATATTCATCAAATTTTTTAAAAAAAAACTCATTAATGGGATTACAAATTGATGAGTTGTGGAATTAATATATTGAAAGGGGAACTGAAATATACCGATAATGAATTGCTAGATGGTATTAAACTAAAGAATACCATTATATTACAATTTATAATGAAGGATAATTTTCTTTCCATAAAACAAATGGTTCTTTTAAATGGTGGTTCTGAATCTGATGCCGATGATATTCTTCAGGAATCGTTAATAGTGCTTTATCGCAAAATAAGAGAAGATAATTTTATCTTAACATGTTCTTTAAAGACATATCTGTATTCTGTTGCCAGACTGAAATGGCTTAAAGAACTTAAAAGAAAGCAAAGAGTTGAGATGCTCACAGACGAAGAAGAGTATATGATTGATGAGACAGACTCTATTGAAGATGAAATAGAAAATGAGGAAAGGCAGAGGATTTACCGGGAGAAATATGAAGAGTTGGGTGAAGATTGCAAGAAAGTCCTAAAATTGTCAGTTACAGGTACTTCTATTGCTGAAATCACAGAAATTATGGGGTATAGCTCAGAACAACACACTCGGAACCGGCGTTTTAAATGTAAAGAAACTCTCATACAAAAAATTAGAAATACAAAACTATTTAATGAGTTAGGCAATGAAAACAACAGAAATGATTGAAACATACCTTGAAGGAAACCTGAAAGGTTTAGAATTGGATGAATTCCAAAAACTGATGAAAGAAGATGCTTCATTTTCAAACAAAGTAAAACTTCATGATGAAATAAATATGAGCATTAAGGATGATGATCTTCAGGATTTTCGTCAGTTGTTAGGTAAAATGATGCGCAAAAGGTTCTCATCCAAGATTAGGTATATAAATATTATATCTTCTGCAGCAGCAGCCGTTTTTTTAATAACCGTATCCATCTTCTCCTTAACCAAGGTTTCCAGTATAGATAAAGTTTATAATGATTTTTATGCTCCTTACCAGACCGATTTATATTCTCGTTCTGCAAATGTTGATACCAGGAATTTTGAACAAGGATATTTTCTTTATCAAAAAGGTGAATACGTAAAAGCTTTTAAACTATTCGATAAGTATAAAACTGTTCAGAATAATTGTACGGCTCAATTTTACTATGGCTTATGCGCTTTAGAAGTTGAGAAATATGACATAACGGAACAATCAATGCTTACTATAATAAAAGAGAATGATTCTCCATTTTCTTTACACGCAAAGTGGTACCTTAGCTTGTTGTATCTTAAAACGGATAGAACAAGCAAAGCAATACCTATATTAAAAGAGTTGGCCGCATACGATAACTATTATTCAGTTAAAGCAGAATCTGTTCTTAAAAGGTATTAGTAATATTTCTCCGGTTCATTTCAAGCTTGGGACATTCTTTTCGCATTTATTCTTTTCTCTTGTATAAGAGAAGGATAGTTATAAGTAAAGTTAGTGGCAGAAAAACCCAGAAATATTTTAATACACAAAGTTTACCGGAACTACCATTAACTGTTTTACCGACTGAGAGATATCCTGCCCAATAATATGGATGATGTTTTACCGGATCTTCATATTTCAAAAAGTCTATTTTTGCTTTCTGAAGAGCCACATCAACATTTTTACCATCATTTAAATATTTATAGAAACTATTCATTAGTTTGGAACTTGAACGATCTGCAACTGACCATTGAGTAACCAGAATATTATTAATTCCAGCATAAAAAAAGGCCCGGGCCAGATTCATTACCCCTTCGCCGGTCTTTATTTCACCACTTCCAGTATTACAGCCACTTAATACCAATAGTTTTGCTTTAAAATCTATACCATACATCTCATAAATAGTCAATGAATTATCTTCTGAATTTGATGAGAAAAGCAATTGGCTGTGCATTGGGTTGTAATCATTAATTTTTGTGTGAAGTGCTAAATGAATTATATCATAACCTGGTGATTTCTGCAGGAAATTATTTTTTGTGGCTTTCTCATCCAGGAACTTTTTTCCTTTGAAATAATTACTTATTAACATAACCTCGTTTCTGGCGCCTGGTAGTTGATTAATTGTAGTATCGGACGATATATAATTGGGCGCAAATGCTATTGCCCTGCTACACGACGTAAGAAAATTCTGCTTGTCAAATAGCTGATCCACCGTATAAACAATAGAGATAGCATTTGATTTTACAAGATAATTCAAATTACTAAAGTTTAAAACCTTCTTTTCTTTTGATGGTTTTACAAGGGTTTCAAAGGGAATAAGATTAATTTCCTCGTCAGGCACGATTATTAAACGTTTGTCTTTTATTGTATTTTCTATAGGAGCAATTAAACATTCGTACAATTTACCCGAAAGTGAAACGAACTCATTTAATTGCACCTGATAATCTGACCAGGGAGAATAACTTTGCATCAAGGAACGATATTTTTTCATATCGTCAACAAATTCAGGATATACGGGCAATTCAATGAATTCAATGTCCTTATTTGTTATAGTAAGGATAAATAAACGTGAACGGAATATATAATATTCAACAATAACCTGATCGGCTTCTATATTCGATTGCATATCAGATAATTTAAAATTTCGTTCATGATATTTAATATCATAATAATCAGGGAAACGGCTTTCAAGCACTTTGATTAATGAATCATATTGTACCTTAGCAATGGGTAATTCTTTAATGAAAAGCTTTTTCTCTGGGCCTGTGGTTAGTTCTTTATTTCCTTCATTCAAATAAAACTGAAGTAGTTCAATATGCTTTTTCATCTTAGCTTCCAGTTGTACATATTTCAATGGAACATCAGTATAACGTAATGCTTCGGATTCTTGAATATAGTTTCTGAATATATAAGCTTTTGAACGCTCAATACAATTAAAAGCTTCATCAAGCAGTCTTTTATCGCCCGTGACATAATAAATATCTTTCAGGGTGACAAAATAATGACGGTAATATAAATGGGTCGACTTTAGTAATTCTAATTTAGCTGTTTCGCTTACAACATTGTTTAATCCTCGTTCCCAGTATCCAATAATTGTTTTATACAATGAGTAGGCATCGTATAAATACTTAATATTCTTTGGCTCCTGAACCCATAATTCGTGCAATGATCGGGCTTTATTATCAAGAAGTTGTACGTATTCGACCCAGTCAGTATTACCTGAATTTGTAAAGTTCATCAGGTCCGCTCTCTCCTTAAAAAAAATATCGGTTAGCTCAATAACTTTTTTAAAATCCTTAATCTCATAATAATAAGAACTAACCTGATTATACAATTCAAAGATTAAATACCCCGGAATGTCTGATGAACTTTCGATATACCGAAAAGATTTTTTGATATAGTTCTGGCATTCAATCTTATTTTTTGAGTATCGGTAAAAATAAATTTTTGCATTATAAATGGGTATAAGAATTTCCGGAGGAGCATTACGATTATCTGCCAGGTGTTCTGCCTGGTTGTACATTTTCTCCACCTTGGAATAATCGCCAAACATATAATAACAATTTCCCATCCATATATATGACAAGATATCCAGAAAATCATCCGATGATGCATCCCTTTGGGTTAAAACCTGGTTAAAATAATTAACCGCTAACTTATAATCATCCATCAGGTAAAGATCCCGTCCCAAATTATAACATATTCTAACTTGTTTAATATAGTCTAAATCTGAGTTGTATAATACCATATAATACTCAATAGCGTGTGGATATTCGAGTATACCTTCATTGGCTTCGGCAAGCTTAAAGAAAAGGTTTTCATACATCCAGTTGTCCCTGGTTGTATATCCTATTAATCTTTCATATCTGCCTACAGCATTTTTATAGTCGAGTCGCTGA
>JAHEEB010000519.1 GCA_024640925.1 Bacteroidota bacterium
ATTCATCAGATCAGGAGTTCGGAACAAATATTTTCAAGAAAATATCTATGGATGATGCTATCGATTTCTTTATTATTATTAACCTAATTAATGGTGCTGATAATGCAGGGAAAAATATCTTTCTTTCAAAAAACCAGAGCGATAGTTTGTTTAGGATTATACCATGGGATATGGATGCTTCCTGGGGTAGAAATTGGGATGCGACCAAAGCACCATATAACAGCTTGGTTTCCTTTAATTTATTTGATAGGATAATTAAGCTAAATGCTAATAATTTTAACTCTATAATTAGAACCCGATGGTTTTATCTAAGAAAAAGTTGTCTTAGTTATGAGAAAATTAATTCCAGATTTCTTCTGTATAAGGAACTTTTTATTTCTTCAGGTTCCTATTACAGGGAAAAAAATAAATGGCCCGATTCTTTTACTGATATTAACGAAGAAGTTAATTATATAAGCAATTGGACTATAAAAAGATTAAGTTATCTAGATAGTTATTTTGAAAAGCTTAATAATAATTAATACATTCTACGAAGATCTTTTTTCCAGAACATCACCAGGATGAAGCCAACAATAGCACCGCCCAGATGGGCAAAATGAGCAATATTGTCGAAACTAAAATTAGCAACTCCGGAGATCAATTCAACGATAAGAAAAAATGGGACAAAATATTTTGCTTTTACAGGAATTGGTAAAAAGATTAACATCATCTCTACGTTTGGGAATAATACGGCAAAAGCATCTGTAATGCCCATTATTGCTCCCGATGCACCAATCATGGCTGCCGGTTGCATCTGATAGTAATAAACCAGTAGTTGTAACCCCGCCGCACCTAAGCCTGATACAAAGTAAAGTATAAAATATTTTTTGCTTCCTAATGAGGTTTCGAGAATTCGGCCGAAAATATACAACCCGAACATATTAAAGAAGATATGCATGAAATTCCCATGCACAAACATGTGTGTAACGAGCTGATATGAATGGAATAATCTCTCACCACCAGCAGCATATGTGTGCAAACTATATAAGCCTAAAAAGGACCCAACCAATTTATTGGTCAATAAATCGAGAATAAAAACCACCACATTTGCTACCAAAATAAACCTTGTTACAGGCGGTATGTTTGATAAAAAATTTCCTCTTCCAGAATAATTCATTGTCTTAATCTATTTATTTAATCTTGCTAATTTATAAACTTTTCAAATTCATTTAGGTTCATTAACCCCAGGGTTTTTTTTCCATTTGGTGTATAATTGGGGTTTTCGCAGGCAAACAACTCATCGACAAGGTGCTGCATTTCTTCTGCCCCCAGATTTTTTCCATATGGAATGGCCGATGCTTTTGCAAGGGCAAAAGCTATTTTTTCTTTCAGGCTTATTTTTAGCGCCGATTCGGTTATTTTATATTCTTCAATCATTTGTTCAATAAGGTGCACAGTCGATATTACCTGGCCGGTTTCGGGTATTCCATTTACTACAATGGTATTCCCCCCCAAATCGCTCAAGTCGAAACCAATACCGTTTAATTCTTCAAGTATTTCCCGCACCAGAAGGTAATCTTCATTATTTAAATCAATTTTCTCGGGAAAGAGCAATCGTTGCGAAACGGTTTGGTTCATTGCCATATTTCGAACAAAAAATTCAAAAAGAACCCGGATATGTGCCTTTCGTTGATCAATGATCATCATTCCCGATTTTACCGGGGTTATAATGTATTTTCCTTTTATCTGAAGGTATTCTGTTATTGTTCTGCTTACTTCTGTAATTTCTTCGTTTTCAGGGAAAAATTCTTGTTGATCTTTATTCTGTATTTCCTTTTCTTCGGAATAAAGCATTTCCCAATTATTGGGAACTTGGTTTTTTTTGTAATAATCGTCAGTAAAAGTCTGTTTTGTATTTGGTGTTTTTGATTCTTCAGTAAAAGGATTAAAGGAATAATTTATTGGGATTTCAGGAGCTTTAAACCGGGTATCTTTTGTCATAACAGGTATTTCAACAACTCCATGAGTATCGAAATCGATCGATGGAACAACATTCGATTTTCCAAGGGCCTCTTTTACAGCAGCATTCAATATTTGAAAAAGTGCTTGTTCGTTCTCAAATTTTATTTCAGTTTTTGTCGGATGAATATTCACATCAATGGTTTGCGGATTGGCCATTATATATATAAAATAGGAAGCAAACTGATCTGTAGGGAGTATATTTTCATACGCTTTCATCACTGCCCGGTGAAAATAAGGATGACGCATATATCTTTGGTTTATAAAGAAAAACTGTTCTCCCGAAGTTCTTTTCGCAAACTCGGGTTTTCCTACAAATCCGGAGATTGAAGCAATGGTAGTTTCATTATCAAGGTTTGCCAGATTCTGATTCATCTGTTTTCCAAATACATGTATGATGCGCTGTCTTAAATTTGTCTGTGGCAGGTGCAAAGCAACTTCCTCATTATTTATAAGGCTGAATTCTATATCCGGATGGGCAAGTACAATTCGTTCAAATTCATTCAGAATATGTTTAAACTCTGTAGTATTTGATTTTAGAAATTTCCTTCGTGCAGGAACATTGTAAAAAAGATCTTTAATAATAAAATTACTGCCGGCAGGGCAACTTACAGGACTTTGGTTTTCAATAACGGAACCAGATAAATCGATTTGGGTCCCGCATTCTTCTTCTGAAAGTTTTGTTTTTAAAGTAACATGCGATATTGACGCAATGGAAGCCAGTGCTTCTCCCCGGAATCCTTTTGTGAAAATATTAAATAAATCGTCAGCCGAACGGATTTTTGAGGTTGCATGTCGTTCAAAAGCCAACCGGGCATCTGTTTCTGACATTCCTCTTCCATTATCAACAACTTGTATCAGGGTTTTACCGGCATCTTTTACAATAACTTTAATTTCAGTTGCACCAGCATCTACTGAGTTTTCTACCAATTCTTTAATTACCGAAGCCGGACGCTGAATTACTTCACCAGCTGCAATTTGGTTAGCTACTGAATCGGGCAGTAAATGTATGATATCGGACATAGAACAAAATCTAATTATTCAGGAATTGGCATCTAATCTGGCCTTTATGACAACTTATTAAACAAGAAAAAGATTAAATATTTTCTCCCAAAAGTAAAATGAATAAGGGAAACTCATATTATATTTACATATATTTCGTTATTTATGTGCAATAAAACCGTTTGAGTTTATGAAAGCAAAAGTAATAAAACCGCTTTATTATTTACTTTTTTTTATTATGAGCACAATGCATTCGGGTTGCTACGATAAGAATTTCGAAAACATAAGCGAAAACATAAATGTTACCCCGGAGTACTCAATCCCATTAGGATTTTCAGACATATTGATTGATGATATTGTTAACGATAATCGATGGAGATTACATCCTGTAAATGATACTTCAGATTCAATGAATATTTTTGTCTACGACAATTTATTTTATCAAAACCCAATTACTATAAGAACTTTTTATACTATTGATTTTGATATTAATTCTATTGTAGATCAGTTAGATTATGTTGTTTCTGTTATGGTACGTGCAAACTGTATTAACTCCATACCCGGAAAACTATCTTTCCAGCTCTATTTTGTAAATAACAATGTAATTGTTGATTCTTTATATGACAAATGGGTAGTGATTGATGCTGCCCGTACAGACAATAATGGAAATGTCATACCTGCTGAATCGTGGAAAAACGATGCCAATCTCACGGAGTCGCAAATTAATAATCTGTATAATGTTGGAGAGATCTGGCTCGATACTAAGCTTGAAACCAGTAATTATTGGGAGAATAATGTAAAGTATTTTTCCGATCAGAAGTCTTGGTTTCAGGTAGGAATAAGAATAAATCTCGATCTACCCTTAAATGAATATCAAAATAAAACCAATTAAACACTTATTTCTGATTTTAGTAATTTTTTGTTGCTGCATTCTTTTAAATGCTCAACAAAATCATTCTATGTATTTAATGCATTATTTGCCCGAAAGCAATTTATTAAATCCTGCTGTTCCTATTAGTTGTAAGTGGTATATTGGATTGCCCGTTCTTTCATCGGTACATGTTAATTATGCGAATAGTAGTTTCTCATATAACACTCTATTTAACCCTACCAGTGAAGGTACGTATGAATTTGATACCAAAAGAGCAACCCGGAATCAGCATTGGCGAAATTATATTGGAACCGAGGTACATTTACAGCTTTTTGCCCTTGGATACCGGAAGGACGATTATTCCTTTATTTTTACAATTACTGAAAAAAATAATATCCCTGTAACGTATCCAAGAGAGGTTATTTTGCTTGCAATGGAGGGAAATAGTCAATACGAAGGAGAGGAGGCAAGCTTAAAGGGAATGGGTGTATTTCTAAATCATTATCGTGAATATGCCCTGGGCGTTTCAAAATTAACCGAAAA
>JAHEEB010000520.1 GCA_024640925.1 Bacteroidota bacterium
CTTCGGCAATTCTACACACAATACCCGATATGATGTTCATTCAGGACAACAATGGAGTTTATACCGATTGTTATATTCCTGAAACTTATACAGCAATTAATCTCCCGGAAAATTTCCTGGGGAAAAGAATCCATGAGGTATTACCCGAGTTAGAAGAAAAGTTTATGTCTGTTCTTGAGAAAGCCATTAGTACAAGAAAAATTCAACTGATGGAATATTCCATACAATTACCCGATAGAATACGTTTTTATGAAACCAGAACGATATGTTACGAAAAGGACAAAGTTTTATCTATAGTCCGGGACATATCAGATCGGATAGATTCACAAGAACAGCTGGAACAAATCCGTACTAATTTTGAGACATTTTACAATACCATCGATGACTTTCTCTTTGTCTTTGATGAACGGGGAAACATAATACATACCAATAATACGGCTATTAACAGGCTCGAATACACCAGAGAAGAACTAATCGGCCAACCTCTGCACAAAATACTCCCTCCAAAAAGAAGAGTAGAAGCCATACGTATTATAGAGGAAATACTACAGGGAAAAGCCTTGTTTTGTCCGGTGCCTGTAATAACAAAAACAGGAATGCAAATACCTGTTGAAACAAGAGTTATAAGGGGTATATGGAACGGAAAGCCTGTAATATATGGCATTACTAAAGATATTTCTCAAATTAAACTATCCGAAGAAAAATTCTCCAAAGCTTTTCATTCAAATTCAGCACTTATGTCCATGTCTAACTTAAAAAGTGGGGCTTTCATCGATGTAAACGAATCATTCCTTCGAGTACTAGGCTACACCAGGGATGAAGTTATTGGTAAAACCTCAGTGGAACTACAACTGTTTGTTGATCCGGATATACAAAATACAATAATCAGAGTTTTGGAGGAAGAAAGACGTGAAAAAGGAAAAGAAATTGAGGTTGATGTGAGAACCAAAAACGGTTCAATTCGATATGGACTATTTTCAGCAGAAAAAATTTATATTGCCCAGGAACAGTATCTTTTATCAACAATGACTGATATTACATACCGTAAAGAAGCTGAACAAATAATAAAACAACAAAATATAGAATTAAAAAAACTCAATGTTGACAAAGATCGTTTTATTTCCATATTGGCACATGATTTAAAAAATCCCTTTAACTCATTACTTGGATATTCAGATATACTGACAACCGATTTGCATAACCTTGATATGAAAGAAATTGAGAGGCAAATTACAATTATTAATACCTCAGCAAATCATATTTACAACCTATTGGAAGACATATTAAATTGGGCAAGATCACAATCGGGAAAATTACCATTCAAACCCCAGTTTGTATGTTTAACAGATACCTGCCATGAAATCACAGAAAACCTGAGAATAGTTGCTGAGGCAAAAAAAATTACCTTATATAATTATATTATCCATGAAATTACCGTATTTGCCGATAAATATATGTTGAAATCTATTTTAAATAACCTGGTAACAAACGCTATAAAATTCACAAACAGTGGTGGAAAAATTACTATTTACGCCGAACAGAACCTTTCTGAAGTTATTATAACAGTATCTGACAGCGGCATTGGAATAGAACCTGAATCTATTGGTAAACTCTTTGACCTTTCGCAAATATATTCAACAACAGGAACAGAAGAAGAGGAAGGAACCGGGTTAGGATTGTTGCTCTGTAAGGAATTCGTTGATAAACACGGAGGTAAAATATGGGTAGAAAGCGAATTAGGTAAAGGAAGCAATTTCAGATTCACTATTCCAAATTACCACCAATAAAAAATTATTGCTCACAAAAATGCACAAAGAAAAACCCTACTAATTTTATGTTGGAGTCTTTACTGGCAAAAAGTAATATAATACGTTTTTCGGTTATTTGGTGTTTTGGTGTTTTGGTGGCAAAAAAAAAGTCTCCTTTACTTGATGCTATTGACTCAAAAAAGCTTTTCGGTTTTTAGTTAGCTCCCAATGTTGGGCAATCGAGAAGTTTCGGGTTTTCAGAGAGCCTGACACCATCCATCCTATTAGCACATTAAATCATTCGATCATTAACACGGTAAGGTAAAATAAAAGGTTGTACCTACATTCAACTCCGATTTCAACCAAATTCTGCCACCAAGCAATTCAACATAAGCTTTTAATATGGATAATCCAAGTCCTGAACCTCCAAAGCGGCGATTTGCAGTATATTCGACCTGTCGAAAACGTTTAAATATTTCTTCATGCATATTTTCAGGAATTCCTATTCCGGTATCCTCAACAAAAAACTCAATTTCATTATTTGTTTTTTTGCAGCCAAAGTTAATGGCTCCTTTTTCCGTGAATTTCAGTGAGTTTTCGATAAGAATGGAAAGTATTTTAATAAGTTTGGGCTCATCTGTAATAATTTTAATATTTTGTTCTGATAAGTCATGCCTCCAATGAAGAGAAATGTCTTGATCTGTTGCTTTAGGAAGGAATTTATTGTAAATGATTTTAAGAGTTTCATTTAGATCAGTTTCTCTTTCGTTTATTTTTTCTTGTCCTGCTTCAATTGTAGCAATATTAACAATGTCTGATATAATGGAAAGTAGTTGCTCGCTGCTTTTTACCACTATATCGATATATCGATCACGTTTTTCCTGAGATATTCTTTTATCGTTAAGAAGCCCGGAAAAACCTACAATTGCATTCATAGGAGTACGAATTTCGTGCGAAATATTATGTAGAAAAGCAGTCTTCAGACGATCGCTTTCTTCGGCTTTTTCTTTAGCCTGAATAAGTTCCATGGTTAGCTTTTTGCTTGCAGTAATATCTTCTTTAATGGCTACAAAATGAGTTATTTCGCCATTTTCGTTCAAAATAGGGGATATTGTTGCCGATTCCCAATATAATTCGCCATTTTTCTTTTTATTATGGAACTCGCCTTTCCATTCTTTTCCCGATTTTATAGTTTGCCAAAGCTGTTCATACTCTTTTTTTGATTTTTCGCCCGAACTGAAAACGTTTGGAGTTTTGCCTATAAGCTCCTCACTTGAATAGCCAGTTAAGGTCAGGGCCGATGGATTAATATATTCTATTATTCCGTTAGAATCTGTTATAATAATAATGTTGTGACTTTGTTCTACTGCCCAATAGAGTTTTCTAAGTTCGTTTTCGGCTTTTT
This sequence comes from Bacteroidota bacterium, assembly GCA_024640925.1. Lineage (GTDB taxonomy): Bacteria > Bacteroidota > Bacteroidia > Bacteroidales > UBA10428 > UBA10428. The sequence continues at coordinate 3,154 of JAHEEB010000520.1, forward strand.
GCCGGGCTTTTTGCTCTTGTGCTTCTTTGAAGGCCCTTTTTACGGAAGAACCTAAACGCTCCATATTATTTTTAAGCACAAAATCTGTCGCTCCATTTAACAATGATCCTACAGCTATATCTTCTCCAATAACACCACTAATAAAAACAAAAGGAATATTAGGATAGTTTTCCTTTGCATGGTTCATAGCGTCCATGCCACTATAACCTGGTATATTATAATCTGAAAGAATAATGTCAATCTCTCGATCTTTAAGAAAAGAAATGTAATCATTTTCGTTATCGGCATAATAGTATTCAAAATCTACATTTGCCGATTTTAAAATTGATTGAACCAATTTAGCATCAATTGGATCATCTTCTAAATGAAGTATGTTAATTGGTTTGTTCATAATTCAACTTTATGAAGAGCTAAAAGGTATTGTAAAAGAAAAGCTTGTACCTTTATTTACTTCGCTTGATACAGTAATGGCACCCATGTTTTTTTCAATAAACTCTTTACAAAGAATTAAGCCTAGGCCAGTGCCTGATTCACCTCTTGTGCCCTTCGTTGACCTTGAACCACCAACAACAAACAGTTTTTCCATTTTATCTTTAGACATTCCCACTCCTGTATCCTCTATAGTAACACGAACCATTGATTCTTCCTCGCTTACAACAATGTTTATGATTCCTTTCTCTGTGTATTTTATTGAATTGGTTAACAGATTTCGAATAACTGTATTAATCATATTCCTATCGGCATTAACAAGTATTTTTTCGGCTGATTGAAAATTAAGAATTATGCCCTTTTCTATTAACATATTTTTTACCAGATCAACATTCGATTGAATTACTTCGTCAAGTATGAATTGTTCCGGGCTAAACTGAAGACTTCCGGTTTGTGAACGTGCCCATTGTAAAAGATTTTCAAGAAGTTTATAAATGCTTTTCGCAGAATCATATACCGAATTAATAAATGTTATTCTTTGGGCATCGCCATAACTGTTATAATTATGTACGAGCACATCGCAAAACCCTAAAATATTATTAAAAGGATTCTTCAAATCATGAGCAATAATTGAAAAGAATTTATCTTTAGTAGCATTCAAAAGAGTTAGTTGCTCATTAGTCTGTGCCAGTTCGGCTGCTTGTTTCTCAATTTGTCTCTGGTGTTCCTGAAGCAAATCATTAGTTTCCTGGAGGTATTCTGTCTGAGTTTGAAGTTGCTCACTTTGATCCATAAAACGATTATTCGTTTCTTCCAGAAGTTC
>JAHEEB010000521.1 GCA_024640925.1 Bacteroidota bacterium
TTTAAACCCGTTTGCTTTAAGTTTATTGTAATCTACCTGTTCTGCTATGTAGGGCAACCATAAGCCTTCTTTTGGAAGAGCCAGAGAACAAGGAATAAGAGAGAGGAGTAAGAGAATCAGTTTAGGTAATTTCATGATTAATAAATTTTAATAATTCACAATAAACCATCTGAACAGGTAATCCCATAACGTTGTAAAATGATCCTTCAATTTTTTCGATTCCGGCATATCCAATCCATTCCTGTATGCCATAAGCACCTGCTTTATCGTAAGGTTTATAACGTGAAAGATAGTAATCAATTTCTATATCTGAAATTTTTCGAAACCAAACTTTTGATAATGCATAAAATATCCTGAGTTTTTCCGCACTTCGAATACAAACTCCAGTAACAACTTCGTGCATATTTCCAGATAATTCACTTAAAATAGCTACAGCCTGATTATTGTCTTTTGGTTTTCCAAGTTCACGGTTATTATGCCATACAATGGTATCGGCTGTAATGATAATAGTGTTTTTAACCAACAGGTCAACATAAGCATTTGATTTATGTTCGGCCAGAAACATGGGAATTTCTATTTTCGACAGGCCGGCAGGTACCGATTCATCGATTCCTGGTCTGACAAACACTTCAAATTTTAAATCAATGCCTTCGAGGAGTGTTTTGCGGCGAGGCGATTGTGAAGCAAGGTATATTTTATAGTCTTTAAATTGTTCGTGGAGTAACATGTCAATTTCTTTCATTAGAAAACCCAAAGGGCTGCAACTATTGTAAAAAGTAACCCTGCCAGCATAATAAGTTTCAAAATATTGCTTATAAAATGATAATCTGGTTTATTATCAGCACGAATTATTTTATATATCAGAAAAGATAATGGAAGAAAAATAAGAGACCCTGAGTATACCAATGTTAAAAGGCTCCAATCGAATTTAATTAATACAACAAGCAGTAATGCCAATGTAATCATGATTAATGAAATTGAAATCCGTTTAGAGATGACTGTTCCCCATGCTACAGGGATAGTATTTCTTCCGAACGCAGAGTCACCCTCAAAATCTTCAAGGTCTTTAACAATTTCGCGAATAAGAGTGAGCAAAAAAGCAAAAACCGCATAACCGATAATCCATGCAGAAAGCAGATCAATATCCGTAGACTCGGCAAGGAAGTAATAACGATATCTTTTTACCAGCAAAGGAAGTTCGAATAACAGGATTATCAATGGTACCGAAGCAACAAGCAAAGCGACAATAAAATTGCCTAATATAACCTGTCTTTTATAGGTTGTAGAATAAAACCAGAGTATACCACTGATGATGATAAATACAAATCCTACTCTGAACATGCCAAGCTTATAAGCGATAAACAGCCCCAGTCCGACCCCTGCAATATTCAATGCAGAATGCCATAACATACCGGTTCTTTGGCTTAAAATTCTTCCAAGAATAACTCTGCCAGGACGGTTTATCAGATCAGCTTTCCGATCGAAATAGTCATTAATTACATAACCTGCAGCTGCCAGGCATACGGTAGCAAGTGTTAACAGAAAGAAATACAATCCATTGATTTGCGTTTCAAAATTATTGTTTCTGAGCAGTGGCTTGATGACACACCACCTCAACAAATACATAGTTGCAACAATAATCATCAGGTTTTGATACCTTATGAGTTTGAGAAATGCTATTGAGTATTTAAAAAATCTTACCATATAAGAGCTTGTTCATTCATCCATTTATCCTGCAATTTTAATACCTGTTCAATTACATCACGAACGCAACCTTTACCACCGGGTTTATCAGAGATATAATCGGCAATCTCTTTTACTTCATCAGAAGCATCAGCGGGGCAAGTGGGAACCCCAACCCTTTTCAATATTGGCAGATCGGGCACATCATCGCCCATGTAAAGTATTTCAGAGTTTTCAAGTCCATATTTCATCCTGAAGTCTTCGTAGTTATCCATTTTGTCGGAAGAACGGAGGTATATATCCGTTACACCCAGGTTCGCAAAACGTTTTCTGACTTCCTCTGAACTACCTCCCGAAATGACAGCCACGTAATATCCCATTTTTATACAATGCTGAATAGCATAACCGTCTTTAATATTCACAGCTCTTACAAATTCCGTTCCGGGCATCAGAAAGACCTGTCCATCGGTGCATACCCCATCAACATCAAATGCAAAAGCTTTAATATGTATTAGTTTTTCTTTAAAATTACTCATTATTTGTTAAAATAATTGTTAATTCCTTTACTCATCATTAAATACAATTCTCTCAGATCCGGATGTTCAGTTAACATATTTAAATGGTCTTCGATAACAGATTGGCTACCCCTTACTGCCGGACCAGTCTGTGCTGTTTCCGGATCACAGAAATGGACTTTGCGCATGGTTTCATCCATAAGCGGGACTAACAATCGGGGATCGATAGAATTTTCCTTGAGAAATCCATAAGCCCTTGTTATTAGATAGTTTGAAAAGTTATTTACCAAAATTCCTGCAAGATGCAATTTCTTTCGTTCTTCACTATTTAAAAGAACAACCCTATCCGTTATTCTTCGTGCAAAAGAATCTAGCAAATCCAACATTTTCTGGCATGATGCTTCAATACAAAGCGGAAAACTTTTATTTAGATCGGGCAAAATACCTTTTGTAAACGTCTGGAATGGATAAAAAATACCTGTCATAGTATTTTTCTTTTCAAAAACCGATAATGGTATACTGGCAGCTGTATGAGCCACTGGAATATCTAACCCAGACAAACGTAATACTACCTCAGGCAAAGCATTGTCGGATATGCACAAAAGTATAAGGCTCGAGTCCGAGGGGATATCGGAAAAATTATCAGTACCCTTAACATTAAGAAAGGAGCTTAGCTCATCGATATTTTTTTTATTACGGCCAACAACCATATTAATTGAAATGCCTGCATTCCGAAAGATATACCCCAGGCTCCAGGCTATATTCCCATTACCAACGATTGTGATTCCGCTGTTTATCTCCATTTTTTCTGTCAGTGGTTCATTTTATACCATACCTCTCGTATTCGATTTTTATCAGTTTTGCAGGTTCGTTTTGCTCACTGCCCTCCTGGTGTACAAGAGAGAAAATTCCGGGGTATTTCAGTTCAATAAGACCTGCATAGCGTTCAACTGTGTTAATGGTTCGGTCCGTTTTTTGGTTCGGATTAATTCGCAAACTTGCAAGTATTATATAGTGAACATTATTTTTCTTTAAATTATTCAGAAGATTATCTGGAACAACCCCGGTAATATTTTTTGACTTTGCTAATACTTTTGATTTGAAGTCCTCTGCAGTATATAAAGTCTCGATTTGGTTCATTTTTAGGAAAGCATCAAAATTGTCTTTTTCTTTAGGATCAACTAAATATACTCCGTAAAGCATTTCTTCGGCAAATATTACCCCATACAATTTTGGCCTGGTCGCCATCACTATTTGAGCATTCTTTTTATTTAATGAGTTTTCGTTAATGTAATAGATTACCTTGCCAGAAGCATTGGCTTGGACAAGGATAGTATCGGAAGGCATTACAGGAATCTTAGTAATAGGAAAGAAATCGTGACCTTTCCCATAGATAAATGACATCGAAGCTTTGCGTGAAGCAATTAATATGTCTTCCGGGACTTTTTTGGAAGCTATTTCACTTACCTTTAAAAAATTTATCCAATCAGGCGTATATCCATAATACATGTCACCTTTAAGGTTTTTAGAAAGAATTTTCTGATGATCATTTGCTTTTTTTGCCGATATCATAAATGATTTCAGAAGGATAAGAGCCAATAGTCCAATGCCAATGACACGTACAATTTTAAAATTCCACTTCTTGTCGATTTGAGCAAGTGTCCAGGTAAATGCCATTATTAATAAGGGAATGTAAATAATTATAAGCCTTGCCTGGCCCCATTTTTGATTTAGGGCAATAAAGGTTGCTCCCAAAGACATACCCAGGTAAACAAAAATGGGACGATAAACGCTTTTTTTATTTCTATAAACCATTATGAATCCGAATAAAAGAATGCAGATTATTAAAATGGGGACAAAAAGATTTGTATCGGTATTTGTTGAATCTTTTAATCCCATCTCCTGCATGAAAACTCTGGAAAAATAGATCTTTGAGTTCTCAACAATTCGGGTAATCATACCTGAAAAATTTTCTTTTCCCAAGGCACTATTATATGAGTCCTTCAACATCATTTCGTTCAGTTGCCCCGATATTTCAGAAGTTTGAACACCCCATACAGCTTTTTTATATATACCATACGGTGTTTTAAGAATAAAATAGGCTATAATGCTGGCAGCTGCAGGAATAATTTTCTTTTCTGCAAGAAGACAGAAAACGACTACTATAAGGGCTACAACACCAACATTACGGGTAGTTGCCAGCATAA
>JAHEEB010000522.1 GCA_024640925.1 Bacteroidota bacterium
ATTTATTTTTAACAATATTTCTGAATTGAACCACAATTCATCTTCTGGAAAAAATAAGTCAGAAGTGTCAGTTTCTTCATTTTCGGGATGATTGTCTTTACCTGTAGCTTTTATTTGAAGTCCGAAAACTAATTGATTGTCAGAATTTTTATAACCGTCCAAATAGGCATATTTTATGTCAAATAATTTGTCTTTAATTTTAAACATTTTAGGTCAGTTTAATTGTTGTTTTTTGTCTTAACTGGTTTTGTATGCTGACGCGCACCAGTCGTAAGCTCTATAAAAAGTTTAAAAATACAAATAAACTTTACAAAAGAGAAAACAACGGGTGTATTTAATCTCCCTCTGGTCGTGAGATCGCTTCGCTAAGTTCCAGAAGATGAACTTAGCGAAGCGATCTCATGAGCGTTAGCAAGTAAAGTCCTTTGTTCACTGGGGTAACGTCCAGAACGGCGAAGCCCTCAAGAATACCTTTGAAAAGAAATTAATAAATGAGTAAATCCTTATCCCAATGTACATCGATGTACATCGGGAGTGGTGTGAGAGGTTCTTCGATAGGCAAAGCCTAGCGGTAACCTCGATTTTGGGTTATTTTTCTTTTATTCTATTTTTTAAATCCAATTGTTCATGGAGAATTCTAATAATTTCTATTTCATCTTCTTCAATCTTCCGATAAAAGATGATGTGTCGACCCGCTCTAAATCCTAATAAATTTTCGATTACTCCTGAATAATTTTTTCCTAAATCAGGGTTATTTGCGACATCGTTAAAGTTATCTAAAAGCAATTGATAGTATTTGTCTGCTTGATTTTCAGACCATCTGTCAATTGTATAATTCCAAATATGAGTTAAATCATCAACTGCTTTATTGGTTAATTTATACTTTGCCATTCAAGCTCTTATTAGCTTTTAACTTTTCTAAATGGGACTTCGGTTCGAAATCATAAGCAATCCCACTATCTATTCCCTCTTGAATGGCTTCTCTTAAAGCTATAATCTTGTTTTCCTCCTCTTCTAAAAGCCTTAATCCGGCTCGGACTACTTCACTTGCATTTTTAAATCGTCCTGCTGATATTCTACTTTGAATAAAACTATCAAAATAGCTGCCCAATGATATTGAAGTATTTCTATTCATAGCTCATTAATTTTTCTCAAAGTTACCAAAAATTGGTATAATATTTAAGGAAAGCGTAATTTTTTTATAATCCCACATAACGATGATGGTATGAAAAGTTGCCGTTTGCGGGACGATGTCCTATCAAGACGTTAAGAACTTGATGCGGGCTACAACCATAGAATAACGTACTGCCCCGGCAATTAACTATAGAGCGTGTTGAACAGTAATTATTTATTCTCCGTCAAATATTTTAATCCAATTGGAAATGATTTTCTTGAATTTGACCAGTCATGCCAACCGTCAAACTCTGAAAACTTGTAATTATATTCTAATCTATCCAAAATCCGAGTAAACTTTCGGTTTGAGTTTAGAATTATAGGCTCTTGAAGACCCCAGTCCAAATAAAATCTGATATTTTTCTTATCGCTAGTTTGAAATTGCTTTATCAGCCAATCTGTACGGTGCCAGTTAATAGATGGTTCTTCAATTACAGTATCTCTCCAGAAAGAACCACTTTGCGATAAAACATTACCAAAAATGGAATCATGATAAAATGCACAAAAACCCGCTGAAAGGCCACCATAGCTCATTCCTCCAATAATTGTTTTTTCTGGGATTTCAGTCACATTCCAATTCGAACGAATATATGGCACTAATTCTTTTACAACAAAATCTTTAAAAGCAAAATTCAAAGGGAGTTCTTTATCCCTGAGCTCTTTTGTTGGATTATCTATAAAAACTGCTATCATAGGCTCAATTCTTTTTTCCCTGATCATGTTGTCCAAAACATTAGGCACTTCAATACGGTTTAAATAAATAAATGAGTCGAAAAGGTAAATTGTGGAATATCCATGTGGCTTATTCTTATCATATCTTTCAGGCAAATAAACAGTAATGTCTCGTGTGTTTTTTAATATGGTACTGGTATAAGCAACCTTAATCAGCTGACTTTTGACATCATAATATTTCTTTTTGTACAACGAGTCTTCATTGTTTCGTAAGTCAAGTACTGACCAGCTATAAGCCTTTTCTTCTCCTGTAGGGTTTCTGTTTTCATTTAATGGGTCGGGAAAAAACTCTTGGGTATTATTTATGGTGTCATAAATAACAAAGCGATATGAGAAGCAAATATCATTGGGCATATAATAGGTACGATAAAATAAACTGGTTTTTTTTAATCTTTTTAGTTTTCTGTCTCCAAGGTTTCTGTCATCATAGTTCCCAAAAATATCAAATTCTACTATTTTATTCTTTGATGTATCCCTGTAAATGAACGTAATATAAAGATAGTCATCGTAAAGGGAATCTGTTTCTATGAAAGGAAACTTGTTATGATTTTTGAAAAACAAATCTACATTTTTGTTCAGATCAGCACTATTCAGATTATCCCAACTAGAAATCATCGGACTAACTGACTTACTTGGAGATTTGATTTCTCTAAACAGTAGAGTCTTTTTCTCTTTCGTTGTACAGGAAAAAAGAATTAAAAATAATATTAATGTCCAAATTACCTTCATAGTCTTTGTTCTTATTATTGTTGCCACTCGTTGTAAGCTCTTGAAAAAGTTTAAAAATACAAATAAACTTTGAACAGACAACAACGAGTGTGTATTTTATCCAAAGGGTGAAAGTCCCTGATGCGCGGGGTCGTGCCCGAAGCATTAGCAGGTGGCAAGGTGGTTTATCGTGAGGTATACACAGAAGGAAGCCAAACGGCAAATTCCGGTACTGACGAACAGAAACGATATATGAGGCTATAAGAAGAGGACAAGCAAGCACACCCAAAAGCAATGGAAAGAAACGCTTACTTGGGGTTCCTATGGCCATCGACAGAGTTCTCCAACAGGCTGTAAGGCAAATCCTTGCCGTTAAATTCGAAATGGATTTCAGCGATAATTCTTACGGATTTCGCCCAAACAAAAATGCAATGCAAGCAGTACAAAAAGCTCTAGGATACATAAACAGCGGGTATACACATATTGTCGACATTGACCTTAAAAGTTTTTTCGACGAAGTAGACCACTGCATCCTCCTGCAACTATTGTACAACAGGGTGAAATGCCCTCTCACTCTTCGCCTTATCCGAAAATGGTTAAGAGTTCCTATTTTAATAAACGGAAGACTCCAAAAAAGAAGGAAAGGTGTTCCACAGGGAAGTCCTCTCAGCCCCCTATTATCAAACATCATGCTCAATGAGTTAGATAAAGAAATGGACAAACGAGGATTGCTCTATATCCGCTTCGCCGATGACTTTAGCATCTATACTAAGAGCGAAAGTCAAGCCCGAAAGATAGGCAATCAAATCTATCTATTCTTAAAAGATAAATTGAAATTGCCCATCAACAAGGATAAAAGCGGTATCCGGAAACCTGTAAACTTCACAATACTTGGATACTCTTTCGTACCCACTTACGTGAAAGGTGAGAAAGGTAAATACCAATTAGTCGTGAGCAATAAAAGATGGAAAATGTTAAAAGAGAAACTCAAAACAGTTAGATGAAAAACAACTCATGACCTTTGACGAACGTATCCGAAAACTCAAAGAAATTCAAACGGGCTGGATTAATTACTTCCGTATGGCAAGTATGCAAACCAAACTAAGCTGGTGTTCATTGTTCAAAATCAATTTGTTACAAGTTTTTACAAATCTAATATTTTATCTTAATTAATCCGCACTTACCTTGATACGGAGCACGAATTTATTTTGTTTTTTGTGGGTGGGCAAACTCCAAACCGCCCTTAAAGGCGGTAACAGGGCTAGCATTTGTTAGCTCTTTGGCAAGTTTTGGTTTGAGCGTAGCCCGTGCGACTTGCCAATGTGCTAACAAATAGGGTTGGCATTCATTACATATTTAATCACGATTCTAACCATTTTTTAAAATCCTGCACTTTTTCGCGACTAACAATTAAATCTTCGGAATTATTCGATTTAAGGTCAATGCGCAATCGACTGTTTGAATAGCTTACTATATTTGATATTGCAGAAAAAGCAACAAGAAAACTTCGATTAATCCTGAAAAATTTAGCAGGGTCAATTAAGTTTTCTATATGGTCAAGTGAATAAGCAATAGCATAGTCTCTTCCTGCATTGTTTTGAAGAAAGGTATATTTCTCCATACTATAAAAACATTGCACATCGTCAACTGTAAAGACTTTAATATGTTCGCCAACTTTTATTAAAAACTTGCTCTTATATTTTTTTGAAAGCGTATGTAAAATAGTGTCAAAAACCTGGGCTGAAATTTCTTTAGGTATATTGT
>JAHEEB010000523.1 GCA_024640925.1 Bacteroidota bacterium
CTCGGTAATGGCCTTTGATTACAATAACATAAGAGTAAACATTCTGGATACCCCTGGCCATAAAGACTTTGCCGAAGATACTTATCGTACACTTACTGCAGTTGATAGCGTTATTCTGGTAGTTGATAGTGTTAAGGGAGTGGAAGAGCAGACCCGCAAGCTTATGGAAGTTTGCCGGATGAGAAATACCCCGGTAATGATTTACATCAACAAAATGGATAGGGAAGGTAAAGAACCTATCGATTTGCTCGATGAACTTGAAAAAGAACTTAAAATTGCTGTTTGTCCTCATACATGGCCTATTGGAAGCGGTAAGGAGTTTAAAGGAGTTTATAATTTATATAAAAAGGAAGTTCAGATTTATGCTCCGGATAAAACGGGAGTAGCCGAGAGCCTTTATAATACAAAAGATATTCAGGATCCAAAACTTAAAGAATTTCTGGGAGAAGCAAGTATAGAAAAATTGTGGGAGGAAGTTGATTTTATCAACAGCATGTTTGAATCATTCCATATGCCACTCTATCGCGAAGGTTATCTTGCTCCTGTGTTTTTCGGAAGTGCATTGAATAATTTCGGGGTGTTGGAATTGTTGGAAACATTCCTGGATATTGCTCCCTGTCCTACTAAATTTCAGGCTACTGGCAGAGAAATTCATCCGGAAGAAGAACGACTTACTGGTTTTATCTTTAAAATACATGCCAATCTTGATCCGAATCACAGAGATCGTATTGCTTTTATGCGTATCTGTTCAGGGAAATTCGAAAGGAATAAATTTTATTATCATACCCGGCTTGACAAGAAATTGAGGTTTGCTAATCCGACCAGTTTTATGGCAAACAATAAAAGCATTGTTGAAGAAGCTTATCCAGGTGATGTGGTTGGGTTATATGATAGTGGTAATTTTAAAATTGGCGATACACTTACAGAAGGAGAAGTACTTCAGTTTAATGGTATTCCCAGCTTTTCACCCGAGATATTACGCGAGGTTGTTAATGGCGATCCGTTTAAGACCAAGCAACTTGAGAAAGGTGTACGTCAGCTTACCGATGAAGGCGTAGCACAATTGTTTATACAACAACCGGGAAACAGGAAAATTATTGGTACCGTGGGAGAGCTTCAGTATGAAGTTATTAAATTCAGACTGGAACATGAATATGGTGCAAAATGCAGTTTTGCTCCGCTTAGCTTTGTGAAAGCATGTTGGATAACTACCGATAATAAAAAAGAACTGGAAGATTTTATTTCGAGAAAAACGGGTGCAATTGCTTACGATAAAGAGAACAATCCTGTGTTTTTTGCAGAAAGTGACTGGATGTTGAAAATAGCCATAGAGAAGTTTCCATCTCTTACTTTCCACAGAACTTCGGAATTTAAAATCAGTAAGAATTAGAAGTGAAAAGTGAAAAGTGAAAAGTGAAGAGTGAAGAGTACTTGGAGTACTTAAAGTTTTGGCCGTATCAAGAAACTTTAGGCACTATAGGCACTTCAAGTACTTACTTCGTCTGCAATAATCATTCCGGCACCAACCGTTACATTGGTGGCTTCGTCAATTAGTATTAGGCTACCTGTGATTCGGTTTTTATTATAGGAATCATAAACCAACGAATGTGTGGTTTTAATTGATATTCTTGCCATTTCGTTCAGAACTACTTCCTTAATAGACTCATCGTGTCCGAGAGTTGAGATGTTGAGTTTGAATGCAATTTCCTTAATCACACATCGAACGTCAGCAGTAGTATGTTTAATTGCGTACTTGTTTCCCGAAAGTAAAGGTTTTTCAGACAACCAACAGACCATCAGGTCAATTTCGTTTGAAACCACCGGTTTATCGTTCTCTTTCACAATCATATCGCCACGCGAAATGTCAATATCATCTTCTAGTGTAATAACAACAGATTGAGGGGAGAAAGCTTCATTAAAGGTTTTGCCAAAAACATCGATACTTCGGATAGAGGAAGTCAAACCAGAGGGAAGGACTTTCACTTTATCGCCTTTTTTAAAAATACCTGAGGCAACTCTACCTGCATAACCCCGATAATCGTGAAACTTATCTGATTGGGGGCGTATAACATACTGCACAGGGAACCTTGTCATAGAAACATCTATATCACCAGATACAGGAATTGTCTCTAACAGGTTCATCAGCGTTGGCCCTGAGTACCAGGGCATATTCTCCGATCTCTCAACAACATTATCGCCCAGTTTGGCACAGATAGGCACAAAATGAATGTTTCGATTGCCAAGTTCTCTGGCAACCTTATTATATTCAGATTGAATTTGTTCGAAAACCTGGTGGCTGAAACTAACGAGATCCATTTTATTAATACAAACAACAATGTGTTTTATTTGCAGCAATGATGCAATAAACGAATGCCTGAGTGTTTGCTCAATCACGCCGTTGCGGGCATCTATTAAAATGATGGCAGCATCGGCTGTTGAAGCGCCGGTAACCATGTTACGTGTATACTGAATGTGTCCGGGAGTATCAGCAATAATAAATTTTCTTTTTGGAGTTGCAAAGTAGCGATAGGCAACATCAATGGTAATACCCTGTTCACGCTCAGCTCTTAATCCATCAGTCAGCAATGCAAGGTTGAAATCTCCTTCACCTATCTTTAAGCTGGCATGTTCAATAGCTTCAATCTGATCCTGGAAAATAGCTTTGCTATCATATAACAACCGGCCAATCAATGTGCTCTTTCCATCATCTACGCTGCCAGCCGTTGTAAAACGAAGCAGTTCCATATCAAGGTAGCCCGTTGCGGGTAAATTATCATTCATCTGCATTTTCTATCAGTTATCTGTTTTGTTATTTTTGATTTCTATTGTGCAATCCACATTCTTTATGTTCTGGTTCTTCCCACCACCATCTTCCAGCCCTAACATCCTCACCAGGTTTCACGGCACGGGTGCATGGCTGACAGCCTATGCTTGGAAACCCCTTATCGTGTAACGGATTATACGGAATTTTATTTTCTTTTAAAAAGTGTCGAACCTGCTTTTCAGTCCAATCGATAAGAGGGTTGAGTTTGATAATATTATTGGTTTCGTCCCATTCAATCTTTTTGGTAGAAAATCGTGTAACCGATTGGTCTCTGCGCAAGCCGCAAATCCAAACATCGAGGTTGTTAAACGCTCGTTTTAGAGGTTCTATTTTTCGGATACGACAACATTCTTTGCGGTTTTCAACACTCCCGTAAAAAAGGTTTATACCTTTTGCAGAAGTCATTTGATCCACAGCTTTGAAGTCTGGGAAAAACACTTCGATGTTAATATCAAAGAACTGATTGGTTTTATCAATTAATTCATATGTTTCAGGGAACAGTCGACCCGTGTCAAGAGTGAAAATTCGAGTGGTCTTGTCAATGTCACAAACCATGCTTGTTAAAACCTGGTCTTCTAATCCCATGCTGGAAGAAAGGGCAATTTTGCCTTTGTACCTTGTTAAAAAGAATTCTAATACCTCTTCTGCCGAACACTTATTAAATTTTTGATTCAGGGCATCTATTTCTGATAGATTGAAGTTTTCGACTTTTTGCATATCTTCCTGATTAAAAGTAACCTTCTTTTTTTCTGTCTTCCATAGCGGCTTCCGAACGTTTGTCATCAGCTCTGCCGCCTCTTTCGGTTGTGCGTGTGGCGGCTACTTCTTCTATTATGTCAGTAAGGTTGTTTGCTTTTGAGAGCGTTAGTCCAGTGCAAGTTATATCTCCGATAGTGCGGCAACGGACATCGAGCAATTCTATTTTTTCACCGTTTTTTAATTTCATGAATGGGGCTGCAGCCAACCAAACACCATCACGGTTAAAGACCTCTCGCTTATGAGTAAAATACAAACAAGGCATTTCTATGTTTTCCATCAGTACATATTGCCAGACATCCATTTCGGTCCAGTTGCTAATTGGGAATACCCTAAAGTGTTCACCCAGGTTTTTACGTCCGTTGAACAAATTCCAAAGTTCCGGGCGTTGGTTCTTCGGATCCCACTGGCCAAATTCATCTCTGTGTGAAAAAAAACGTTCCTTGGCACGGGCCTTTTCTTCATCCCTGCGCCCACCACCCATAGCTGCATCGAATTTAAATTCCTCAATTGCATCAAGTAAAGTAATTGTCTGTAGACGGTTACGACTGGCATTTACACCAGTTTCATCAACAGCTTTTCCTTCCTTAATGGTGTCTTCAACACTTCTGATAATACAGCGAGTATCTGTTTTTGCAGCAAGTAAATCGCGAAATTCAAGTGTTTCAATGAAATTATGGCCAGTATCGATATGTAATAGTGGAAATGGAACTTTCGCTGGCCAGAATGCTTTCCTGGCAAGGTGGAACATAACAATAGAATCTTTTCCGCCAGAAAAAAGCATGACCG
>JAHEEB010000524.1 GCA_024640925.1 Bacteroidota bacterium
CATTTTGTGCTTCACCATTTGTTGTAGAAGCATTTGATCTCATATCAACACTACTATGAACAATCAATCGGTTGTTGAGGAATTCCTTGGACAGAATTATTTCAAACTCTTGCTGGCTCATTTTTGTATTTGGACGATATTTAACCCCAATATCAACCTGGTCGCTTAATTGTGACAACCAGTTACTTAGCTGATTCGATAATACTTCACTGGCATTTACACCAGCTATATCACCACTACTTATATTTTGGTCCTGGGTATTCGTTCCGGCATACAGGAACCTGTTTAAGAATACCAATGCTATAAACTGCTTGGTTTTTTCCTCCTCAGTGGTCATTCTGCTGGCAACCTGGTCGCGTAAATTCTGATCTGCATTTGGCAAATAAATATCCATCTTTATATCGGGCTGCATAAGCTTTCCTAATAGTTTAAGCTCACAATTGACCTGGATAGCGCTCTCGTTTGTTTTCGTACTTCCACTGAGTGATGCTCCTCCAATCGTTTGAGTAATGCGTTCGTCTAATTGAGATAACACAGGATTTGCCTCATAGTAGGTGTTAATATTCACATCTGCATTAATTGGATCACCGGTCCACCGCAATGTACTTCCTTTTTCTACGGTAAAAGTACGATTGATTATAACGTTTTGTAATGTAAAAGGATATTTGCCGCTTTCAATTTCATATAGTCCGTTTATTGTAAAATCGCCAATTGTATTTATAGCTATATCCAGGTCGCCACTCCCCTTACCTTCAATAATATCACCCATTGCCGGATCAAAAACAATCCGCATGGTTGCATCAGGCGTAATTTTCATGTCAAAGTTAAGTTGCATACCGGTCAGGTTTACTTTGTATTCTTCCTCAGCTTTCTCTTGTTTAACAGTATCATTACTAATATACTTGATAAATGAATAGCTGGAAAGCTCTTCCTGGTCAGTTACCGGAATGCTGAATATTGTACCGGGTTCGGTTTGCGCTGTAACATCAAATTTTAGCGATGAGGGTTCTCCGCTTAGCTTAACTATACCAGAGGCGTAAGCTTTGCCATAAAACATCGGATTATCATTTTCTTTGGTATCCAGAAAAAGGTATTTGTTGGCAACAAGGGTTAACCCAAGATTATATTTTCTGAAATATTCGGTATGAATAACACCATTAAGGATTGCAATGTTACCATCAACATCATGAACTTCTGTATTGTCGAATATAATGTTGTTATTAGAAAAAGATATGTTGGAAGTGAAATTATACCTTGTTTTCAGGTAGCTTACAGTAAATGCAACTTTTTGCATATTTAAATCACCATTTATTATGGGATCTGTTAAGCTGCCGGTTAAATCCAGTTCTCCGGTAGCGACCCCTTTTATATTATCAAAAACCATTTTTAAATAGGGATTCAGGGCTTCTACTTTAAACTTATCGAGATTTAATTTAAGATCAAGTGCGCTTTTGTTTAAAGGATAGTAATCGCCGGTTATTTTTATGGTTTTCAGTTTGCCACGCATAATGTCAGCATCAATAACTACTGCTTTTCTTGAATTATCCCACTTCGATTTAACATATGTATCGCCAAATATCTCATCGTTTATGGAAAAATCCTTTATATTCATTGAGGCAAAAAACAGAGGTTTTTTAAATCCGGTAATGGATGCTTTTCCGCTAAGTAGCCCATCAAATTTAAAAGTAGAAGAGCGGATAATAAAGTTAAGGATAGAAAAATTGAACGAATTAAAATCGCAAATAAGGCTGTCGTTTGTATTGTCCGAAAGTATTCCGTTAGCCCTCACATATTCATCGTTGTGCCTAAGCTCCAGATTATTAAAAACACATTTATTGCTATCGAACAAAACGCTGAATGGTTCTATTGCCCAGGCGGAATCATTTAGTACCAGCGACGAGTTGTCAAAATCAATTTTAGTTATAAGTTTTTGTCCTGGTTGATTTAAGAAATGCAGATCGCCCACCAGATTGCCTTTGTATAGAGCCGAGTCCCAATTATTCCAACGGGTAATAAAGCTGGCATGGTTCGAATCAATATCCGATTCAAGAGTGAAATTGGTTAAGATGAGTCGTTTATTTAAACTAAGCATCTTACATCCAAAATCCACAACCAATTTATTATCTTTGATTTGAGAGTTTAAGATCACATTATCAATGTTCGTTTTTTTAGCCAGAATATGTGGCGATTCTAAATGAATAGTAGAGTTGAAATCACCATTGCGTTCCAGGTTGCCATTTATATTCGTATTTGGATCAACCAGAAATTCGGGAATGAAAAAATTAAATAAAGGTTGACTGTTTTTGAAATTTAGTTTATAATCGAAGTCGCAGTGTGAGAGTAATTGTTTTTTTGGATCTTTGAGAGAAAATGCAGGGATATACCTGTCTATCAGGTTCAAATATTCATCGACTAATTGCGATAGCCGAAAATGCCCATAAACAGTGCCATCAAGGAAATCGGAAGTCAGAGATATCTTATTTAAAAGAGAATCGTTTTGGATGTCTAGTTGTAAATCATAAACCTGTATTTGAGCATCACTTTTCGAAAATAAAGAATTCAGCAATTTAATCCTGCCATTTATGCTATCTATATTGTTGCCCGAAACATTTGCATTAATTAAGAAAGAAGCAGTATAATCAGGATCTTTTTTGTTGATATTTAATTGATACAATTTTGCAAAAAACACATTGGCTGTAAAGTCATAGCGCCTTATTTCAGAAGATAAATCAATAAGTCCGTTAAACTGAACTTTGGCATTCGGATCGTCGATGTCTACCTTTCCATTAAAACGGTTTTGAGAAAAGTTTCCATCAACATTGATATTCTGGTATGCATAGCCATTAACTTCTATCAGGCTGATTCCACCTTTTAAATCGACGCTGAAATTATGGTTTATTTCTCCTTTCCCGTTTATGGTAAAGTCAAGAGATGTTTTACCCAGAAATTTCTGCATGCCTGCAAATGTGCCAACATCAAACTGATTGCAGCTTAATCTTCCGGAAAACAGAATTTCGTTGCCATTACCGGGTTTAAACATAACATCGGTTTTAATGTTTCCAAAATCGGTTTCAAGAGTTCCATATGATACAAAATCGCGGAAGAAACCTGTGAAGTTCCCGGAATACTTATATTTCTTTATGTTTCTTAACCGTTCAGGAAGATTTATTTTTTTATTATATGGTAATTGAAGGTTTTCTAAGTCATTGGGGGTAGTAACAAACTTCTCTATATCAAGTATTAAAAAAGTTGAATTCGGATCGGGCAAACCTGTCATATTAAAATTGCCTTTTACAGTGGATTCTTTTCCAAATGACAGAACAAAATCTTTTCCTTTAAAATTGTCAAGTGAACCAGAATAATTCCCTGTAAGACTGATGCTTTGATTGATATCCCGAAATATTTTTCCAAAAAAACCAATTTCTTCAGCATATATTCTGGATTGAGTACAATTGATTTTCATCTTTACCTGGCTGAAAAAATTTCCACCACCAAAGTCTCTAAAAGAGTCAAAGTCGAAATGAATTCTTGAAAAAGTAAGAATTGATTTCCTGGTTTCGATATTGATATCATCAAAATAAAGTTGGCTTTTGCATAAATGGAAAAAGGAAGAAAAGTTTTCGACCTTAAATTGCGATTTCTCTATGCAGCTAAGAGACTTAATCTGAAAATCGATTGTATCGGAGAACGAAATAAAATCATTGACCTTTAAATTAATGTTATTAAAGACCATGTTGGAATAATCAATTCCAAAATCCTTTGAATTTGTGTCGTACCGGGAAAAAGAAAACTTGCTGTCTTTTATCTTTATCCGATCGATGTAAAAAGGTGTTGAAGGTTTAGAAGAATCTTTTTTTTGGGAAAATGTATCGATGATAAACCGAATGTTGAGAACGCCTGTAGAATCAGTGTTTAATCGAAAGTAGCTGTCTTCGAATGCAATGGTGCCCAAACGCATTGGAATTCCCTTGTTAAATAGTAATCTGCGTATAATACCAGGAAAAGTTGCACTGAATTCAGGAGCAAAGAGAATTGTATCGTTTTGCAAATCGGTAATAAGTAAATCGTTAAACTGGGCTTTATTAAAAAGACGAAGGCTTACATGAGAATAAGAAATGTGGTTTCCTAGTTTGTCTTCAAATTTTTTAAAGGTTTTCGAAATAATATATTCTTGTATGCCAGGTGAATTAATAATAAGAGTGAGCACAAAAGCCAGTAAACAACTTATTAAAGTTAGCCAACCAATCGATTTCAGTATAAATTTTATAATTTTGTGCATTCTTATTTTTAGCTGTACAAAAGAAGCAAAAATCATGCTACTTTTTTAAATTTTATTATGGATATTATCATACTGGGAA
>JAHEEB010000525.1 GCA_024640925.1 Bacteroidota bacterium
TGGTTATTCGCAAGGTTACACCCGAATTTCTCTATGTGGATTGGTAAAAGCTGGTCAAAAAACAGCAGGTATTCGAAAGGAATTGTAGCTGAAGAGTTTGCAGGCGAAGAGAAAGAACTTCAGTTACTCTTTGCAAAGGATAAACTTAAGAAAACTCCAATTGATTACTTTGTTTTTGGGCACAGACATATTCCTTTTGACTATCAGTTAGGCAATTCCCATGTAATTAACCTCGGCGACTGGATCTATAGTTTTACTTATGCAGTTTTCGATGGTGCAACGCTTGAATTACGTCAGTTTGAAGGCGATGGGGAAAACATTATCCGTAACTGATCGACTTTAAACTAATTCTGGTTAAATACACCTGTATTGTTTAAATAGACCTTTTCTTTCTTGTTCTTTTTTATTGTTAATGTACCAATAGTTTCTGGTCCGTTTTTCAATGTCTTATCATTAATCTTGACAATTTCTCTGGGACCTTTGTCTTTATTCAGGTTAAACATGTATTCTCCCTGGGCATCCATGTATATTCTTTTCATTGTCAGGTTCAACTCATCACCCGAAACTTCACCTACCAGGTAATCTTCGGTATTAACTATCTCGCGGCCCCACGAGGAACCATGCACGATTTGCCATATACCATCTGATTCCAAAATAGTAACATCGTGAAATTCGCCAGCAAGATAAGCATCAACACCCGATTCTTTCATGACTTTATAAAAGTCGCTCTCCTTGCCATTATTAAGCATTAAATTGCTTGAAGAACGAGATTTCAATGTTCCCCAAATTCCAACATGTCCCTGAACTATTTTAAACTTTGCATCGTCGTTTTCTTTTAAAACCTGTTTAAACCATTCTAATTGTTCTCCCATAACATCAATGTGCATGGAATCACCAATAACCTCAAAAGTTTCGACAGTTATAACAAGTAAATCGCCCTGACGTATGTAATAAGCTAAGCCTTTTTTATTAGATGGTCCATTCACAGGCATATTCAGGTTTTGCCGGTAAACATCTTCGAGATAAGGAACCAATGCAACTTTCTCCTTTGGCCAGGGATCATCTCCCAGTTCATGATCACCAATTGCTGTATAATATGTGAGTCCGTATTGCTGCATGCGTCTAACCCACCCGGAATAGTAAATTGTTCCCATGTGTTTAACACATTGTGGATTGTTCCACCAGTGCCCGTTTACCAAATCACCATCAATTAATACAAAGCTGGGATTTTCATCTTTAACACGTTTCAGAAAATAATCTACTGCCGTATCGTAACCAGCCCATGGATTAGGAATATCAAAATTGAAAAAGTCAGGAAAACTGACAAACTTGAATGATTGACCTTTTGAAACAGCTGAATTTTGACCTGGAAGTGAAATTACTACCATCAACAAAACTAATATATTGAAAACGATTTTTTTCATACTATTCATTTTACGAAACGGAGTTATGCTGTTCTGTCATATCATATAATTCAGACACAACATCACCAACTATTTTTCTGCAAATAATCTCATGATGTTTTCTTTCCGAGACCTCGGCTTCTGTTGCATGTTTTTTAAGTAATTCAAAACAATTGCTTGTTCCAAATATTTCCTCAACCGACTGGTTCAAATCACGAACTTTCTTGTATGAGAAAAGTTTTGTATCCATATCTTTTGGATCGGTATTTCCAAAGGCAAGACCCAGCACCATAAAGCCACCGGTTACAGCACCGCATTTTTGACGCAACCGGCCCATGCCGCCACCAAAAGTGGAAGAAATTAACGCGGCAGTTTTCTCATCGAGGTTAAACTGCTTCGAAAAAGCGAGCAGAACAGATTGAGAACATGCATACCCTTCATCAAATAATGATAAGGCTTTATCTATTGTTTCCTGTTTACTCATAAAAAAAAATCTTTTGAATAACCCCGGCTTCTTATGGCCGGGGTTATTTATTTGTCAATTGGATACAATCTTTTGTTGTATTTTGAGGCTTTGAAATTATTTTGCCTGAGAGATAGCTACAGCAACAGCAACGGATGCTCCAACCATAGGGTTGTTCCCCATGCCAATAAGACCCATCATTTCAACATGAGCAGGTACAGATGATGAACCGGCAAATTGAGCATCGGAATGCATACGGCCCATGGTATCGGTCATACCATAAGAAGCAGGCCCGGCAGCCATATTATCGGGATGTAAAGTACGACCTGTACCACCACCCGACGCAACCGAAAAATATTTTTTGCCTTGTTCTATACATTCTTTTTTATACGTACCAGCTACCGGATGTTGGAAGCGTGTTGGATTTGTTGAGTTACCAGTAATAGAAACATCAACGCCCTCTTTGTGCAGAATGGCAACTCCTTCGCGAACATCATTGGCACCATAGCAGTTTACTTTTGCTCTATCGCCCTTTGAGTAGGCAATACGGGCAACCTCTTTTACTTCTCCCGTGTAAAAATCGAAATCGGTTTGTACATAGGTAAAACCGTTGATACGGGCGATGATTTTTGCAGCGTCTTTACCTAATCCATTAAGGATAACACGCAAAGGTTCTTTGCGAACACGATTGGCCGATTTTGCCAACCCAATAGCGCCTTCTGCAGCAGCAAATGATTCGTGACCAGCAAGGAAAGCAAAACATTTTGTTTCTTCGCGGAGCAACATGGCAGCCAAATTACCATGACCTATACCTACTTTACGATCGTCAGCAACCGAACCGGGAATACAAAAAGCCTGTAACCCTTCGCCTAAAGTAGCAGCAATGTCAGCTGCATTCGTCTGGCCTTTTTTAATTGCAATAGCAGCACCTACTGTGTAAGCCCACATAGCATTTTCAAATGCAATAGGTTGAATGTCTTTTACAATCTTGTAAACATCAACACCTTTGCTGTCACATATTTTTTTACACTCTTCAACAGAAGAAATATCGTATGATTTAAGTACTTTATCTATCTGTTTAATACGTCTGTCGTAACTTTCAAATAATGGCATTGTTTGTTCCTCCTATTCTTTACGTGGGTCAATAATTTTAACTGCATCTTCTATACGTCCGTATTTTCCCGAAGCCTTTTTCAATGCTTCGTTTGCATCGGTACCTGCTTTAATCATGTCCATCATGCGGCCAAGACTAACAAATTCATATCCTATGATTTCGCTGTTGGCATCGAGACCGATTTTTGTAATATACCCTTCGGCCATTTCCAAATACCGTGGACCTTTAGCTACTGTTCCATAAAGAGTTCCCGTAACACCCCTTAACCCTTTTCCTAAATCTTCAAGACCTGCACCAATAGGCAGACCACCTTCGGAAAAAGCTGTTTGTGTACGTCCATATACGATTTGAAGAAATAATTCGCGCATTGCCGTGTTAATAGCATCGCAAACAAGGTCGGTATTCAATGCTTCCAGTATTGTTTTTCCAGGAAGGATTTCAGATGCCATGGCGGCAGAATGTGTCATACCGGTACAACCAATGGTTTCTACCAGTGCTTCCTGAATAATTCCTTCTTTTACATTTAAGGTAAGTTTGCAGGCTCCCTGCTGAGGGGCACACCAACCCACACCATGGGTCAGGCCAGAAATGTCTTTTACTTCTTTTGCCTTTACCCATTTTCCTTCTTCAGGTATGGGTGCAGGTCCATGATTTGCACCCTGGGCAACACAAATCATACCTTCTACTTCGTGTGTATAACTCATAAAATAATATTTAAAATTTAACCTATTTTAATTTTACGGCAAATATACTGATTTATGTTTTGTACTGATTGAGTAAGGAAGAAATGATAAAATGAAAAACTCGAAAAGTTATAGAAAAAACAAACTCAAGTATTAAACCCGAATTGATATGCAGAATAGTGGCATTTTGTATTTACTTTGGAAGTTGATAAGGCTTTTATAAAAATCAATTTCCATCGGGCTTCTCATTCGATACTGCCGGACTTTCAGTCAGATTCCAGATTTCAAACGGTATTGGGTGGTTAGGGTTAAAATCATTAACCCCACTTACTATACAGGAACTCAAAACTAATTTGTTGTCTAAAATCCCGCGAATAATACAAAGGGCTATGTTATAAGCACCGTAATTGTTGAAATGTGTATTGTCACATAGCTCTTCGGGTTGGTTCGGATATGTGTTGGCCGGGTAATGACAGAATGCTTTAATTGAACCTTCAACGCCCCAGGCTTCATAAAGTTCTTTGCTCATCGCATTTAAATCGATAAGAACAACCTCTTTTTCTTTTGCTACTGCTCGCATAGCATCAGGAAAATCACCCAGGGTATTTATCACTTTGCCATTTTCATCAAAATTGCGGCGATGCATAGAGGTAATCAATACAGGTATTCCTCCTTTTTCCCTGCATTTATCGAT
>JAHEEB010000526.1:0-1490 GCA_024640925.1 Bacteroidota bacterium
GGTAATGGCGTAAACACTTCAGGCGAAGTAACACTCACAGCCAGTGATGGTTTGTTAACCGATACCGAAACATTTACGATTACGGTAAGCATTACCAATGCACTCGACGAAAAAACACTACCATCGGAATGCCTGTACCCCAACCCCTGTACAACAGGTTTTACAATTAGCACAGGCATACAATCAAGCATGCTTTATATCCTCGATCTCACCGGCAAGCAGGTGCTTTCGCAACAAGTAAGCGGTATAAGCTATGTAAACATCGAAAGCCTGAAAGCGGGTATGTATGTGGTAAAGGTAAATGATATGAATTTTAAACTGGTGAAAAAATAACAGAAAGCATAAGGATTTAAAATATCACTCAATGTCAGTTAAAGAGGATTTAATAAAAAGAGGATGTCTCAAAAGTCCGAGACACCCTCTTTTTATTCGTACTTCTATCTGAGACTGTTTTCAAATATTGAACCTCTTTTACAGAAACCCGTCTCCGTTGCTTGTTGCTATTTTTGTAAGATAATCTTCAGAAAGAACTTCTTTAAAACTCTTTTGAAAATCAAGTAGGAAGGATTCATATACCCCCTAATATTATCTGAAAACAAAAAATATCTCTAAAATGCACACTATTAACTCTTTACTCCCTTAAGTTGACAGCTATACCCTACCCCCTCCTTGCTAAAGGAGGGAGAATTTCTGCTAAAAGAAAATTTATTGTTTTTGGTTGAATTCTTTCTTTCTTACAGAAAGATGCTGATTAATATGTTTCTCAACCTGGCTGCGTCTTCAGACCTGCCAGCGTTGCTGTATAAGAATAGTACGAATGTTTTGGCTTTGCCAAACTTTTTTTGCAGTTTTTATTTTACCATGGTTTCTCCTTTATTATTATAAACACTAATTGAAACGACCAGCTCGAATATTCAAACCAGGACCTCAACCGTTTTTTTTATTTCACTTCTAACCTGACGAAATTCTCTGACACTCTAAATCACCTTTCGCAATTTATTCTCCCCTTTTCGCAAATGATTTTTCCTGTTTTTCGTCCTCTTTCGCAAACGACATCTCTCTATTCCGGGTCAATATATTACTTTTCTGAGACAGCACATTTTTTATTCGAAACAAAATCTCCTTTTTTCCGAATTGACATCTCTCTTTCCTTAAACGGTTAACCAGACCAGCGAGGTCTAATGTTTATAAATGTAATATTTCCGGTTTGATTCGACCCCTGGCTGGGGTCGTACTTATTGTTGATACCCTTTTCTATAAACATGCAAACCCGCTGGGTTTGAAACCAGACCTCAGACATTTGACGAAGCTTTGCAAGGTCGTATTTCAGGGGTGGCGAGGTATATAAACGTAATATTTCCGATGCAACCCCGGCCGGGTCGAACCAATTGTTGATTCCATTTTCTATAAACATGTAAGCCCTTCGGGTTTGAAACCAGACCTCAGCGAGTCTAATGTTTGTAGATGTAATATTTCCGGTTTGATTCGAC
>JAHEEB010000526.1:1500-4345 GCA_024640925.1 Bacteroidota bacterium
CCCGGCTGGGGTCGCACCTATTGTATTTGTTGTATTCTATAAACATGACCCAATCAAATATTTCATATAAAAAATCCAGACTTCTCAATGGGTCGAAAAATCTGGATTTTCTCATTACTTTACTAAAGATTTTACTTAGGTCCCCTATCTACCGAAATGATGGATAATAGAATGATTGCCAAAAGTATTGGCCAAACCTTAAGCGTTTGGTCGAGGATATTTCCCAGGGGCATCTTGTTTTTGTATTTTTCCATTT
Organism: Bacteroidota bacterium; assembly: GCA_024640925.1. Lineage (GTDB taxonomy): Bacteria > Bacteroidota > Bacteroidia > Bacteroidales > UBA10428 > UBA10428. The sequence continues at coordinate 1,757 of JAHEEB010000526.1, forward strand.
TCTTGTATTTTTTCATTTCCTTTAGTTTTTCCCTGACATCTTTAATTTTTTCAAACGCAATTTTATCAGTAGTCTGATAAAAAGACCATATATTATCCCTGAAATTAATGGGGCTGTCGATACCCAGCCTACCTATCGATTCAACAAAATTACCATATTTTGTTTCCTCGCGAAATGAAAAAAGGGTTGTTTTATGTATAAAATGAGACAAAAAAGATGTGTCATAAATAAGTTCACCCGGTTCAACAAGTAAAAAATTTGTAGATTGGCTAAATTCTATTTCGCGATTGTCTTTCTTAAAGTAAGGATATAAGTAATGAAAACACAAGACAATTAACAATATTGAAATCATTATGACTGGTATGTACCTTATCCTGAAACTTTTTTTCATATTTGAGATTTTATTTTGAAATCATCCTGGTTTTAAACGAATAATATATTTTTGAAATCCGGATTTTTTGTTTTTAGTCCTAATGGATATAATACAGATATTTTACAAAAATGTTTCAAAATACTGAATTGCCAAAGATCATTTACAGCAGATGTTTTATTTTTTTGTAAACAGGATTGTATTGGTGATAAAAATCCATTGATAAGATTAATTTTGACAATCAAAAACAGATTTATGACAAAAGTAATAGCGATTCACACTGCCATGGCTTTGGTAGAGCCTACAAATGTACTTTTTAAAGAGTATTTACCCAATGTTAAACTTAATCATATTGCCGATGATAGCCTCATTCAGGAGGTAATCGCAGCCGGAGAAGTTACTAAAATGGTTCGCAAGAGGATGCTTAATTATTATTTTGCAGCTGTTGATGCTGGTGCCGACATTATTTATAATACCTGTTCTTCAGTTGGAGAAGTTGCTGAACAGGCTCGTTTATCTATATCTATACCTCTATTGAAGATTGATGATCCGATGGCTTTAATTGCTGCAAAATCGGCCGATAAAATTGCTGTGGTTGCTACATTACCAACAACATTGGGGCCTACAGCCCGTTTAATTCTAAAGAAGGCAAAGGAGCTGGGCAAAACAATAGAAATTATTGAAGGATTAGCAGATGGTGCTTTTCAGGCGATGATGAGTGGTGATAGCAAAAAACACGACAATCTAATCCTTGAAGCATCAAAACGTGTTGCCGAGAAAGCTGATATTATAGTGTTAGCGCAAGGTTCTATGGCTCGCATGGAAGCAGCGCTTGCCGAAGCTACAGGGAAAAAAGTGTTGTCAAGTCCGCTTTCAGGAGTTTTGGGTATAAAAGAATTCTTAAAAATGTAGCTTCTTGTTTTTGAAAGTATTTATCTGAAAAACCTTCAAGGAAATTGAGAAATAGTATCTAACCAAATAGCCTGTTTTCATGAAAAAAAGAAATATTGTCCTTATCCTTTTAGTGTTCATTGGGATAATCACATTCCTCGATCGGATCAATATCAGTGTTGCCGGAACTAGTATAATGAAGGATCTTAAACTCAATGAGAAACAATGGGGTTGGGTATTAAGCGCTTTTATTGCCTCATATGGGCTGCTCCAAATTCCTCTGGGATTATGGGGTGATAAAAAAGGACAGAGAAAAGTACTGGCTATTATTGTTTTATGGTGGTCGGTATTTACCGGATGTACAGGTATGGCCGGTGGTTTTATTTCGCTTTTGTTTATACGGTTTGCTTTTGGCATTGGCGAAGCAGGTGCATATCCTTGTATGACTGGAGCTATTGGCAGATGGTTTCCAAAATCGGAGAATGGAAAAGCCCAGGGGTTTATTTGGGCTGCCAGTCGAGTGGGAGGTGCCTTAACTCCTTTTTTTGTAATACCTGTTATCAATCATTTCGGTTGGCGGATGGCGTTTTATATACTTGGTTCTGTTGGTTTTTTGTGGATTATTATTTGGTACTTCTGGTACAGGGATACTCCATCGGAAATGAAAGGGATTAAACAAAGTGAATTGGATGAGATATCAGAAAACCATTTGTCAAAAGAGAAGGTGAAGGTGCCATGGCGGCTCATTTTTCGAAATAAGCAATTCTGGCTGATTCTTTCGATGTATTGGTTTTATGCCTGGGCAAGCTGGTTCTTTTTTTCATGGTTTCCGACTTTTATGGAAAAAGGGAGAGGTTTCTCTAAACAGGAACTTACCTACGCTGTGTCGGTTCCTTTCTTAATGAGTGTTATCGGTAATATTACCGGAGGCTTCTTAAGTGATAAATTTTCAAAAAAATTTGGTTTGAAAACAGGTCGGAGATTGCTGGGAGTGAGTGGTCTTGCCATTTCGGCTGTATTTATGTTCCTTGCTGCCTTTATTCCCGGTAAAGTACAGGTTTTTATTTTCCTATCGTTATGTTTTGGTGTAATAGATTTGATGTTGCCCAGCGCATGGGCTGTTTGTCTGGATATTGGTAAAAAATATGCCGGTGCAATATCCGGGGCTATGAATACAGCTGGAAATTTAGGCGGTTTTGTATGTGCATCGCTTTTTGGGTATATAGTTAAAGCAACAGGGAACTATAATTTTCCTTTGTTTATTATCGCAGGAATGCTGATAATAAGTGCAGTATTGTTTTTACAAATTGATGCTTCAAAACCAATTG
>JAHEEB010000527.1 GCA_024640925.1 Bacteroidota bacterium
GGTCTCTATATCGTATGTCGGATCAGAGATGTGTTCTTCGACAACCTTAATAGCTTTATTAAGAAATTTCTCATCGGTAGAGTTCAATACCAAATCGGTTGGTTTTAGCACTACTTCTTTGCTAAATCTCTGGCGCAAATCTAAGCGTACTTTTATTAAATTCTCAATTCTGGCTTCGAGAAGATTTATATTGAAAGGTTTATTAATATAATCATCGGCACCTGTTTCTAAGCCATGTTTTTGATCGCTAATACTTGATTTTGAAGTGAGCATAATTACCGGTATATGGCTTGTGTTAAGCCTGGATTTTATCTTAGAACAAAATTCAAATCCATCCATTTTTGGCATCATAATATCGGTAATAATTAAGTCAGGGAAATATTCATCGGCCATTTTGAGTCCCTGTAACCCATCTTCGGCTTCTATAAAATTAAACTTATTAGATAAGCTTGATTTAATAAATACTCTGATATCTTCGCTATCCTCTACAATAAGAACTGTAGGCTTTTCCTTATCAAGGTTCACTTTTATTTCTGAATTGGACTTTACAATATCATTAAGGTATTTAAACTCGGTTAATCGGTTTTCAATAAATAATCCTTCTTTTGGAGCTACAGTAATATCTAAGAACTCATCATCCTTTAAATAATCTTTAGACATTGGCAGGAACAATGTAAAGGTACTACCTTTACCAACCTGACTTTCAACTGTAATATTTCCACGATGAATTTCAGCATATTTGGCCGCCATACTTAGTCCTATTCCACTTCCTGCCTGATTAAGACTAAGAGAACGACCACTTTGAAAATACCTGTCGAAAATTTGGGGCAGCATTTCTTCGGGAATACCAACTCCAGTATCGATCATAGAAATCTTTACAGCTTTGGAACTGAAGCCATGGAAGGAATAATTTTCGATTATACTTATATAAATTGAAATTTTCCCTCCTTCAGAAGTATATTTAAATGCATTTGAAACCAGGTTAAAAATTATTTTTTCGACTTTATCCTTATCAAAGTAGAAAAGAATTTTGCTTTCTTCTGAAGAAAAAACAAATTCAATGCTCTTATTTTTAGCAAGATCTTTAAAGTATTCAGCTATTTTTTCGGTAAAGTTTACAATATCATTTTCCGAAACAGATAGTTTTGGATTAATAATTTCCAGTTTTCTGAAGTCAAGAATTTGATTAACCAGCGACAACAGCCTGACTGCATTTCGGTGAATAAGCGTGTAAATATTTTTCTTCTCTTCCTCGGTCCATTTGCGTGTTGAGTTAATTAACTCTTCCATTGGTCCGATAATCAGGGTAAGCGGAGTTCTTAGTTCATGTGAAATGTTTGTAAAAAAATGCATTTTATTTCTATTGGTTTCTGCAATTTCTTTTGACATTTCTGACATTCTGTTTTTCTGATGCGAAAGCTTTTCGTTTTGTAATTTAAGTCTTTCGGCCTGTTGATTAATTTCTTCTTTCTGTTTCTCCAGAATTAATGTCCGTTCTTTTACGGTTTTTTCCAAATGCAGATTGTACTTGCGAAGCCGGTTTGAATAAATCTTTATGCTTAAATAGATCGTGCTTATAAAAAACAAAACATATAAGATGTATGCAAGAATGGTCCTGTACCAGGGTGGTGTAATAATAAATTTATAATTGGCTTCTTTACTAATTTCGCCAGCATAATTGCGAACCCTCACCCGAAATACATAGGTGTTTTCACGAAGGTTATTATATTCTTTTTTCAGTGTCTTTGACCATTCTGACCATTTTGTGTCATATCCCTCAAGAAAATAGCTGTATTCAAGAGGAATATCATCCTGGAAATAGGGACAGACAAATTCAAAAGATATGGATTTATTTCTGACGGATAAAGTGGGTACTAGCTCTTTGGGTTGCTCCATACTGACAAAAAAATTGTCATTGAGATTAACGAAATTTGTTCCATTGAAAATTACCGAGTCAAAATCAATGGATACTCTTCGAATAATAACGGCAAAATTATGGTTCAGATTTGGATTGGTAGATTTGCTGTCGTAACGGAATAGTCCTTGTTCTCCGCCAATCCAGGTTATCCCATTATTTTCGTGAAAAAAGTTTATTGTTGAGTTTTGGACGGTAATCATTCTATGGGGCAGACGGATAATTTTAAAACTACCATCAGGTTGTTTGGCAAAAACTTCCGATTCAAGTCCCCATACATTTCCTGAATAGTCCTCTTTAAAGGAGCCTATCGTTTTGTTCCAGGATTTTATTTCATCTCCAAAAATGCTGGTACGTTCAAACTGTCTGCTTTTTTCATTAAATTCAAAAAGTCCGTTACAAGCAACGAGCAAATGATTTTTATATGTATGAGTAATACAAACATTTAAATTGGGTAACCCCGATACGGTATTAAAATGTTCAATTGCGATATTTTGTGATTCGTCGATTGGTAGTGGATTGTTGTAGTCTGAGGTTTGTTTCTTCAAAAAAGACGATAATTCTATTTTGAAAACTCCGTAGAATCTGGTGCCTATCCATACATTACCGTAACTATCTTCCACTATTGAAACAACATAACTTGAAATATTCTTTTTCCAGAGAACATGCCAGCTGTTATTATAGTATTGCAATATGTAAAATGTCGGATGAGTGTTGAAATATAATATTGAAGGGCATTTCTTTGACTGATAGAATGTAATCTGACCGTTACCTTTATATGGGAAAACGATGGCTTGTTTCTCAATATTATATAAGCCGGTACCAGCCGCCGCCAGTACTTGAATGTCATTCTGATTTTTAAATTTTCCTGTAGGGTCGAACTTAATTATATCCCATACTTCGGAATTTAAAGTCCCATAGGGTTTAAATGAATTTGGATTATACTTTAACTTATTATCTACATGAGCTGCTAAGTCAAGGTAGAATAAACCGGAAAGAGTGGCTACGTATATTCTATTGTTGTTTACCAACATGTTGTTAATGGTACCTAAAATACCCAGTTCGTCGTTCCAGTAATTAATTGGCGAATTGATATTATAAAAACCAACACCCTTTGTTGAGGTAATCCACAGTTCACTTTCATCAAACAAATTAACAAAGTATGAAGTATAATCAGAGAATCCGGTGGATCTATTTATAAAAGTCGAAATATTACCCTTTTCATCGACAATTATAACACCACCATGCAGTGATGCAAAGGCTTGTCGTCTGCCAGGTAAATTAATACCGTGGTAAATCTGGTTAATTTTTAAAAATGTATTTGCTTCGCATGTATAAGGTTCTATTGTAGCTTCCGAATCGGAAGTTTGATTATATATAAATAAACCATCAATGCGTGTGCCTATTAACAATTTATCGTCTTCGAAATGGGTGATAGATGAAATTACCCTTTCTTTAAAATAATCACCTTTGGGCAAAAGCCTGAGCGCTTCGTCACGAAATTCGCATAAACCTATATCTCTTTGATTTAGGATTAATTTATTGTTTAACGAAAAGGCACGATGATATGAATCTTGCAATTCATAGGTTACAATATTTTTATCTTTATATTTGAACAGTCTGTTTGCTGACTGAAAAAAAACAGCATTTCCAATGATATTTATACTCCAAACATCCGGAAATGATAATTTATTTTTAGGAACAAGAGGTAATAACGATACATAAGTTAGATTGCCATTTAAATCTGGCTCCAGATATCCGAATTCGCTAACCGCACCTACATATATTACACCGTTTGTATCTATAGCCAGGGAGCGAACCGCAGATAAATTAGGAATACTAATACCCCTCCAGTTGTTTCCATCGTATTCGAATATCTTTCCTTCTCCACCAAAATATAATACTCCTCGTTTATCCTTTATAACTGACCAAAAAGCCCCGCTTTCGCTTCCTATCTCAAGCTGATTATAGTTGTTTATTAATAATTTCCCGTGAGGCTGCGAAAAAACAATCCCATCAGAAAAACAAAGGGCTAAAAAAACAATTAATAAAGAAATTCTTAATGGCATTCTAAGTATTTGCATTACCACAAATCTATAAATATAATTGATATGATAAAGATGAATTTTAAAATTTAACGTATGATTTTATTGTTCAAAACAACTTTTTCTGTTTATCCCATCTTTTAATGTTTTTAGCCCGTAATGATTTAAATTTTACAATAATTCAACCAATTCTCTGGTGTATTTTGATAACAAATCGGAGTCATTATCTTTTACCAGCAAGGTATCTTCAATTCTAATTCCACCCCATCCAGGTATATAAATACCCGGTTCTACAGTAATTACCATATTGGTTTTAAAAATAAACTCTGAAGTGTTTCTGATAAATGGTTCTTCGTGTATCTGAAGTCCCACACCATGG
>JAHEEB010000528.1 GCA_024640925.1 Bacteroidota bacterium
TTTGGTGTTTTTGAATGATTAATAGGGATATTTTTTAAAAATGTGGGGTGAAATTGTTTTATTTGGGGTCAAAAAAAAACAGCTCTAAAAAGTCTCTCTTTAAATGATTTATAATATACCGTCAACCAATCTGAATTTAACTTTTAAAGAAATATGAGGCTTTACCCAGTTATTTCTTTATTTTTGCATGATTAATAATCAATAATCCCTTCATCATGCTCATTTGGGAGAAAAAAATACCATTATTTCTTGTAAAAAAAGAATCTATAGTAGGAACTACTATTTTTACGGGGTTATTTGCATTAGCATTTATTAATATTTATTCACCATTTGAACTGGAAAAATGGTATCATACAAATAAGATTCAATTATTTGCATACTCCAGCCTGGCTACACTAACTGGAATGGCTGTTATTGTAATCAGCAGAGTTTTAATGTTTAGCTTTTCCAAACGTTACCATCTTACATATTTACAATTTTCAGTTTGGATTTTTATAGAAATATCGAGCATGGCCGTTGTTTATTCCATTTTTGTGAAATACTTTATGGACGACGTGCGCACTGTTCTCGAAATAATTAAGGTTTCCATAAAAAATACTGCCCTTGTATTACTTATGCCATATTCAGCTATTTGGTTATATTTTTCGTACAGGGAGAAAACACGTCAACTAGAGAAAATTTCTGAAAGTAAAACTCCGATAATGACTTCTGAGAAAATGTTCCCGTTTTATGATGAAAAGGGCAAACTCAAGTTTTCTGTGTTAATTGATGATATTATATATCTCGAAGCTTCTGATAACTATGTTTCCATTTTTTACACTTCGGGTAATAAGATATCAAAATACATGGTTCGGAATACACTAAAGAATCTCGAAAGCAAAATGGATAAACTTGGGTTTATTCGATGCCACCGCTCCTACCTGGTAAATTTTAATAAAGTAAAAATATTAAAACGTTCAAAAGAAGGGTTACAACTAGAACTAAATACAGAATCGCAGCTTACTTTGCCGGTTTCAAAAACATACCTTACAAATATTATAGAATCTTTTTCTGAATTTACTATCTCTGAAAAATAGACTTATTTTAAATCAACCACCACTTCTCTTAACTTTATAGCCTTCGTTTTTTAACAATTCAATAATCTTATTACAAAAATCGCCCTGAACGATTATTTCTCCTTCCTTTACCGTTCTACCTACCCCGCATTTCGTTTTTAAAAGTTTCCCCAGCTCTTTCAAATCCTGATCTGTACCAACGAATCCAGTAACCAGGGTAACCATTTTACCTTTTCGTTGTTTTTTATCAAGCATAACTCTTAAATCTTGTTGAGTAGGAGTAAGTGCTTCTTCCTCTGATTGTTCTGATTTATCGAACTTAAAGTCGGGGTTTGTAGAATATACCATGCCCAACCTATCTTTCCAGTCTTTTGCCATTTCTAAAAATTGATTTTCCAAATATAAGGTTTCCTATGAAATTTGCATATTCATAGTACTGGTAGTTTCAATATTAGCTTCTCTTGTTGCCATGAATTCCTGAACAATTTTGTTAGTATCAAGCACCAGAGCTACTTCACCACTACCTAAAATACTGGCTCCGGAAACGATTTCCTGTTTTCTGTATGCATGACCAAGAGATTTTAATACAGCCTGATAATTTCCAAGTATTTGATCAACAACCAAAGCCAAAACAATAGATTTATGACTAACAAGTATTAACCTTTGGTAATCCAACCGTTCTTCGGTTATATCGAATTCCTTTCGCAAATCGATAAATGGGATGAATTCTCCTGATAGGTTTAAATAATCAGTTGTTGATTCTGTGATTACAGCTGTTTTAACCTCGGCACATCTTTCTACGACTGATAGAGGAATCAGGTAATAACTTGAACCTATCATTACTAGTAAAGAATCGATTATAGAAATAGTTAGCGGCAATTTAATAGTCATGGTTGTGCCCACATTCTTTTCTGTATGAATATCTAGCTCACCACGTATTTCACTCAATTTCTGACTAACGACATCCATACCAACACCTCGTCCGGAGACTTCGCTTATATTCTCAGCAGTAGAAAAACCAGGAGAACAAATAAGTTTCAGCATCTCATTTGTCGAGAGGTCGTCATTTGCATTCATAAAACCTTTCTTAATAGCAACCTGTTTTACCCTCTCCATATTAATTCCGGAACCATCATCAGAGATCTCTATAATAACATGAGCCCCGGAAGGAAATGCTCGTAGAGTAATTGTACCATCCTCGGGTTTGCCTAGCTTTATGCGTTGTTCAGGAGTTTCAATACCATGATCGATACTATTTCGAAGGATATGCATTATAGGATCGACAATTTTTTCAATAATGGTCTTATCTAATTCTGTTTCTTTACCTTCAACCACAAAATTTACCTTCTTTCCAAATTTCACCGACACATCCCGAACAAGGCGTTGAAACCTAAGTACTGATTTCTCAAGAGGTATAAGGGATATACTAAATGCATTATCACGTAAATCGCGGGATATTGACTCTATACTTTCTGCCAGAGCCTGTAATTGGGGAATATCATTATTGCCGGCTACCATACTGAGTTCTGCCTGTTTAGTCACTAATTCGCTAATAAGGTTCATCATCAGGTCAATTTTCGACGATGCAACTCTTATGCTCGCAATTGAAGAATCTGTTGCGGTGCTTACAGTTACTTTTTTATCTTCATGTTTCTGACCATGACCTGTTTTATCCTTAATCCATAAAGAAAGTGATGATGAGCTTTTTGCTTCGAATTTAAATTCTTTAACCAGTTTTTCGTTTTTCAGGAAATTGTCATTCCCTGCAAAAATTATTTCAGGTTGACTATTTTCATGTAAAAACATAAAATTTTCAGCAACAGTTTCTACTGTCTCCGAAGTTGTCATTATTATATGCCAGCATGTATAACATAATTGCGGATTAAATGATTCATCAAATGGTAAATCAGACAAAACCGGAATAACCAAACATTCGCCCAATTCGTTAAGATCGACAACAAAGTAAAGTGGATTTGACCCATCATCAAACACATTTGCTTGTGGTTTAAAAAATATATAGAGAGACTTAAGACCTGTATTGTCCGGATGTTGTTCTTCTTTTTCCAGCTCACCGGTTTTATTTCCAGTGTCGAGAATTTCAACAATGTCGTTAAGTATACTTTCCTGGAATACCTTATTGCTTTCTTCTACTAAATCCTGATCCTCAATCAGGTTCCTGAAATGATCAATGCATTGCAGGGTAATATCCAGAATAGAGCGGTTAACCTCTAGTTTATGCCCTCTTATTGCATCATAAATATTTTCGAGGTGATGGGTTATTTCTCCCAGAAATTTATATCCAAACATGTTGCTATTACCCTTAAGAGTATGCATTATCCTAAAAACATTATCGACTAGTTTTTGATCGTCTGGCTCACCTTCTAATTGAAGCAATTTTTCTTCGAGTTGATTAATTAAATCGTTTGCTTCCTCAATAAATATCTCCTTAAATCTGCTATTAGCAATTATATTCTCTTCCGTCTCCTTCTTAACTGCAAAACTTTCAGTAATTTGTTTTTTCATCGTTTCATAATTAGTTTTTAAACCGACAACAGATAGGATGGGATCGTTAAGAAGGGCATCTATCATACTAAGTGAACTCAATATAATAACAGATTTATCTTTTGTTAGTGCACCTCTCTTCTCAACTAAATCTGACAAGTATTGTTCCATAGGACTAACAAGAGTTGACAAGCTTTTTGTATCAGATAGTTTTGCCTGCTCAACAATGGTGTGCAAAGAGAAATATATTTCATCCAAGCTTTCTTTATCACTGAACTCATCTTGTTTTTTCAAGATTTCTTCCAATCTTTTCAGAGCAGTGATTATTTCGATTTTGCTGGATTTTAAGTCTTCCTTTTCCATGTAAGTATTTTTAACTATTTATTTTTTCGATCAATTATAGTTTTACCAAACGTTGAAGTACAGAATAAAAATGGTTAATGTCAAATGGTTTTGAAAGATAGCAGGCAATGTTGAAAGAACCATATTCATTGAGAAAAATGTCCTTTGAGCCAGAAATCAACAAAATAACCGGTGTAAAAAGATAACAGGAATTTTCACGCAATTTATTAAGTAACTGTTTGGCAGCCATGTCTTTGCTATCACTATCGCAAATTACCAGATCAACAGATATTCCATTTAGTTGTACCATTGCTGATTGTAAGTCATTACAAACAACAAGTTCACAGTCTTTCTTTTGGATAGATTTAATCAATACGTTTCTTATACTTTCAAAATCCTCAAATAATATTATCTTGCTCTTTCGTG
>JAHEEB010000529.1 GCA_024640925.1 Bacteroidota bacterium
TTTCTATATGTCATTGTTACAATATTGGAAGTTGAATAATTTATTTATTGTTTTATTTTTATTAAATTAATGAAATGAATCATTGAAACAATTCTTAAATGATGGAAATCATACAATTAATCGGAGATTCATAGTATTTTAACTTATTCGTAAATAAAACATAAAATAATTCAAGATATGGAAGTAGAAAAAATAATGCAGGAACTGACCTTCCGAAATCCAGGTGAAACAGAATATCATCAGGCCGTGCATGAAGTTCTCGTATCAATTGTTGATGTTTATAACAAAAATCCCCAGTTTCAATCGGCTGGAATTATTGAAAGACTGATTGAGCCGGATAGAATTCTTACATTTAAAGTTCCGTGGATCGATGATCAGGGGAATGTGCATGTTAATCGTGGTTACAGAATTCAATTTAATAATGCTATCGGGCCATATAAAGGCGGATTAAGGTTTCACCCGAGTGTAAACCTAAGTATACTTAAATTCCTTGGTTTTGAACAGATCTTCAAAAACTCTCTTACCACATTACCAATGGGTGGTGCGAAGGGAGGTTCCGATTTTCAGCCAAAGGGTAAATCGAATAATGAAATCATGCGTTTCTGCCAATCTTTTATGCTTGAGCTCTGGCGCATAATTGGTCCTGATACGGATGTGCCTGCAGGAGATATAGGCGTGGGAGCAAGAGAGATTGGATATCTATATGGAGCTTATAAAAAACTCACACAGAATCATGTAGGAGTTCTTACTGGCAAAGGCATCAATTGGGGAGGAAGTCTTATACGACCTGAAGCTACCGGCTTTGGTGCGGTTTATTTCGCTGCGGAAATGCTTCGGACACAAGATCAAACGTTAGAAGGCAAAAGGGTTGCTGTTTCCGGATTTGGGAATGTTGCCTGGGGAGCAGTAATAAAACTAAATGAAATGGGTGCTAAAGTTGTTACCTTATCAGGACCCGATGGTTATGTTTATGATGAAGAAGGCATCTCCGGAAAGAAAATTGAATACATGCTTGAGTTACGCGCCAGCAATGAAGATATAGTCGCTCCTTTTGCCGATGAATTTAAAAGTGCTGTATTTGTCCCAAAAAAACATCCCTGGGAAATTAAGTGCGATCTTGCCTTGCCTTGTGCTACGCAAAACGAACTGGTAAAGGAAGATGCAGAAAACCTGGTTAAAAATGGCTGTAAGTGTGTTTGCGAAGTGGCAAATATGCCCTGCACACCCGAAGCCATTGAAATTATTCAATCGAACAAACTTCTGTATGCGCCCGGAAAAGCTGCCAATGCAGGGGGTGTCGCAACATCAGGACTCGAAATGACTCAAAATGCAATGAAATTGCACTGGGGTAAAGAAGAAGTCGATAACCGCTTGCATCAAATCATGAAATCAATACATGAGGCCTGTCAATACTATGGAAAATGCACCGATGGTTACATCGATTATGCAAAGGGCGCAAATGTTGCCGGATTTCTTAAAGTCGCCAATGCAATGATTGACCAGGGAATAATATAAATGAATGTTGAATGAATAAAAAAAAGCTGTAATTAAATAAATTCCAACTTGTTAAAAAATGCTGTCTGGTTGCTAATACTTGTAGTACTTTTTATACTATCTTAACCCAATTATGTGTTAAGAAGCTTGAAGAAAGAAAAAAGTATTTTTATGACCGTTTTTAGGACCATAGTATTTTGTTTGACCTTTTCAATCGTTTCAGTTGCAGAAGCACAGGTTTATGCTCCCAAGAAGTATACTCCGCCCGATACACGAATCCTATTTGTTTTTGATGCTTCGCAGAGTATGAATGGGTATTGGGAGAAAGAGCGAAAGATAACTACGGCCCGCAATGTACTTATAAAATTGATCGATAGCCTTCAATACCTCGATAATGTGCAGATGGCCTTACGGGTATATGGGCACCAAAGTATTGTTCCTCCCCAAGATTGTAACGACACTCGCCTGGAAGTGCCCTTTGCAAAAGGAAATGCTCCCCAGATAAGACAAGAACTCAGGTACATAAATCCAAAAGGAACGACTCCCATTGCTCACTCACTTGAAATGGCTGGTAAAGATTTTCCGGAAGAATGCATCGATTGCCGGAATATTATAATACTTATTACCGATGGAATTGAAGCCTGCGATGGTGATCCGTGTGCCGTTTCTTACGAACTCCAAAAACAAGGAATAGTACTTAAACCCTTCGTAATCGGCATTGGAATTGACGAAGGATTTAAAAAAACATTCGATTGTATTGGATATTATTACAATGCGGCCAATGAAGAAAAATTTTCTGAGGTTCTGAATGTGGTAATTTCACAAGCTTTAAATTCAACCACTGCCCAGGTAAACCTACTGGACAAAAGTGGATTACCAACTGAAACGAATGTCAACATGACTTTTATCGATCATTTTTCTGGTAAAATCATGCATAATTATATTCACACCATGAATTATCGTGGAATTCCTGACACACTTGTGCTCGATCACCTTATTACATATGATTTACGTGTTAACACAATTCCTCCGGTATTTGTCGATAGCATCAAATTAGCTGCTGGCAAACATACTATAATTGCAGCCGATTGCCCTCAAGGCACATTGCTGGTAAAAGTTGGTGGTGAGTCACAATATCGCGGACTGCAATTTATTGTTCGACAAAATAAACAGATGCAAACATTAAACATGCAGGAAATTAATGCGGAAGAAAAATACCTGGTAGGAAAATATGATTTGGAAATACCTGTTTTGCCCAGAATTTATGTTGATGGCGTTGTGATTAATCAAAGTACTACTACAACTGTCACCATACCCAGGCCAGGCATCTTAAATCTTTTAAAATCTGCTCCCGGGTTTGGCAGCATTTATTTACGCAAAAGCTCAAAACAAGAAGAATGGGTGTGCAACATTAACAATAACCTGAAAAATGAAACCATTATTCTTCAGCCTGGCACATATAGGGTTGTTTTCAGAGCGTTGAATGCAAAACAAACTCTTTACACAATTAATAAAACAATTGAAATAAAAGGAGGGGGTGCCGAAGCATTACAATTATATTAAACGGTGCTACATCAAATCAATTCCTGTATTCTTTGATAGAAAACCAATACAACTATAGTAAGAATTAAAAGAACATTTAGAGTAACCGAGAGTAAGGGTTGTCTGCTATCTACCTCTTTTTCTTCATTAATGTAATCATGCCAGGTTGCCTGAGTACCATCGTTCCGAAAGCTATACATACTATAAAAGAAATTCCCGAAATATCCCCAAAAGAATATAAAAATAAGAGTGCTGACAAACACCATAAAAAGTCCGCTCAAATAAAATATAAAAGGCAATTGTCTGTATTTCTTTTCGGTAAACTCTATATCAATCGCAGTATTTTCTATATCAATGAGCTTTTTATTTTCAAATTGTTTTGCTTCTGCGGAAAGAGAGCTTAGTGATGCCGTTATTTCTTCGATTCGGGTCTGATTAATAACTGGTTTTTTCTGTTCTTCTTCCTTAAGAAACATTAAATTATTTTGTTGTTGTGTATACCTGTCTTTTTCCCTTGAAAGGTTGTTTTTTTCTTCGCTATGTTTTTTCTTCAGGTTACTTATTTCATTTTCAATCAACTGCCTGTTCTCCATTTCTTTCATAATGGTCGTTTTCAGGGGTGAACCATCTTTCAGGTCAGACTGCTCAAACTGAAAAGGAAAAAGCTGAAGATAATTAAGATAATCGATTTCCTTCTCCAACCTTATTTGCTGAGTAATATCCTGATCGTACAGCAATTGTTTCTCAACATAATTAATCTTCCAGTTAATAATGTTGTATTTGAGACTAACAGTAATTATAAGCGATATGGTAACAATAATTAAGGGTAAAACAATAGATATCGCTGCAAAGAAAGTTGAGGGAATAAAGCCTGACACAATTTGAAAGAATCTTCGCCCTATATAGGATAACAAAGAATTAATATTCCTTAACGAAGTTTCATTAAACTCATTGAAGAGCCTGTACGAAGGAATCACAAAACTCCCAAAAACGATAACCATGACAATGAAAATCAAGATAATATTAATGATGAAGTTAATGTTCAGTCCTATTCCAAGAAATATAATCCCTGATTCCGGTATCCATCCCAACATATTTAGTCCTGACTGTGCAAGTACCAGAGCCACAAACAACATAAGAAGAACCAACAGGCTACGTATAACTTCAAGTCCATTTCTAAAATTATTTCTCACTTCTTTAAAACTGGCATTCATCAGTTTTTTACCTCTTATTGCTGAAACTTCTCCAAATATCCAGGAGATCGGAAGAATGGACAAAACAATACCA
>JAHEEB010000530.1 GCA_024640925.1 Bacteroidota bacterium
TGTGTCAGAAAGAATGGTTGACACAAACTGCATAGAAAGGTAGTTCAAGCTAAAAGTTAGGATTAGTTTTCTGATTTGTTCAATAATTAATTGATTGCCCAGAACATATCCAATTCTCAAACCGGCAGCAGAAAATGTCTTTGAAAAAGACCGTAACAACAATAGATTTGGAAATTTGTTAATTAAAGGATGAGTTGAAATACCTGAAAATTCATGGTATACTTCATCAATTAAAAAAATACTGTTGGGATAATCCTGTAAAATTTGAGTTAAATCATCTGGTTGTATTAGATTACCAACCGGATTGTTTGGAGAAGCAAATATAACAAGGGAATATGGCTTTAATTTGGGTAAAAGCGATATATCATATTCAAGATCTTTATTCAGCTCCCATTTTTCAAAAGGAATGCCGTATGTTTTACAATGATATTCGTAAAGCGAGAAAGAAGGGTATGCAACCACGATTTGTTTCCGGTTGATGGCAAAATAATTAAGAATTGTTGTGATGATTGAAGCTGATCCCGAGGCGGTTACAACTTCCTCTTTTTTTACTCCGCAATAAACGGAAATCGCATTTTCCAATTCTGAATAATAGGGTGGGGGGTAGTTTTTCCAACTATTATTTGTGACTTCACTAAGAATTTTTTCTTTTACTTCATCTTTTATATCATAAGGCGATTCATTTCTATCGAGCCTGATTTCAGCTTCAGTTATGTTTACCGGAAGTCTGGTTTTAGAATTTAAAAGAAACTCTCCAAAAATACCTTGTAAAAAAGAAAAATCAGGATCCATTTTCTTTATTTTGTGATTAATGTTAACCAAATCTTAAATACTTCGCGAACTAGATTCGGCGTATATTACCGACAATAAAGTATCGGTAGAAAAGGTAAACCCTAAAAATCCCTGGTCGTTAAAACCAATTTCAATACCTCCTCCTATGTCAGGTAGCTTATCTAAAAAATTGTTTCTGACATTAAATCCGCAGTGAATAAGCTTTTCAATCCATCGAAAGGCTGGTTCATGCTTTTCATATCGGTCGTTGTTATTTTTACCGATAATATCTTCAATTTCTCTTCCAAAAAACAACTTTAAGCCGCTTCTGGCATGATTATCAATGTTTAACGAATCGATAACCTGAAAAATATGATAGTAATGTTGATAACAATTTTGAAATCTTCTGTAAAAATCAGGTTCGAAATGATCAATGTTCGCTTCGACCAGCACAATTCCGATGGGATTGAGAATTCTAAATATGTTAAGTACATGAATCCGCTCTTCCAGTGTTTGGATATGGTGCAGAGCCAGTGAAGCATTGATGATTATTTCACCTTCGAATTCACCGATACATTCATTGAGCGTCTTCAGGTCAATGTCTTGTGCAAAAGTCTGAAGTGGTATAAATTCAAAATCAAAGGGCAATTCTTTTTTAATGTTGTTCATGTTCATAGATGCTGCCAATAAAGCGTCCTTAAATGGTTCAATACCTAATAGAATTACTTGTTCTATTTTCTTGTTTTGCTTCAGTTTATTCAGAAGATTTAGCATTTGTATTCCTTGTCCAATGCCAATATCAATTATTATTACTTTATTAATGTTTGTTAGTTTATTAAACATAATAGAGTTAGAAATTTCATGGCCCCACTTTACAAATGGAAATTCTTTAATCAGAAGATTGAATAACTCTATTTGGGTAATCTCATACTTTTTTAAATAAATATGTTCATCGATTCCAGTTGGTCCAACAAGGTTTCTTAAAGATTTGATTATTAAGGTTGTGAGAAATTTCTCCGAATCATTATGGATATTTTCAAGGCAATGGCTTAGAAGAGTTTCAATTTCAATTTTTGCAATATCAGTAAATCTGTCAGGATAATAACTCATTATGCAATCAAGGGCATTATAGATACTGGGAGAGGGGAATGTACGCATCTTGATAATTTTAAATATGTCTGGAATGCCTGTCTCTTTCAGGTTTTTCTGGTATTACAATACCATTTCTCTCTTTCGCATAATATGGCGAAGGAGAGAAAAAAACAGATAAAATTGGGTCGGGAATTTTTGTGCTTTAAACTTTATCCAACCAGGCATTGGCTTCCTTAGTACTTTTAAAATACTGTACCTTATCGCTTTTTTCATTGTCTGCAAATTTCTTTAGCGATAGTTGTGTAAAAATATTTTCGGGAATCACAAAAGCCATAGCTTTAAGTCCTCTGCCAATAAGTTTTGGCATTACTGAGTTGGCGTAGCCTGTATCTTCTGGTTTTACAACTCCCTGCAACAAAGTATCCGACACAATTGTTTGTACAAGGTTTTTTTCAGCAAATTCTACTGTTGCATCAATTGCAATCCTAAAGTCTTTTGATTGAATAAATCCAATCCATGTTTGAGTTAGTCTCTTTTTAGCTGAGTCATACTCAATTTTGACATTGTTGTTGCTGTGTACTATCATGTGTATATAATTTAAGTCATTACTATTTAAAAATACAACATTTACAGATTGTTTGCAATATTTATACATAACGTTTTTACTGCTTACTACATAACCCTTTGTTTATTAATCATATAACGTATGTAATATATTTTAAAGGTTTAATATTTTAATGTTTTGGTGTCACTTATCAAGGGGGAAAATAAATCTTTCTATCTTTGAGCTTATACTTTTTACAAATGTTTTTATCTGAAAGTACAAATATCTATGCCCTTGCTGTGCATGGTGTAGGGAACAAAAGCCTCGATGAAGGGGTAGACATTTCCAAGGCATTAGTAAATATTAATGGCTCTTTGAATGATTTGTTGTTGTCATTTTTCTTAAATCCTTTTAAAGGAATAGGCTTTTATAACTTTTGTCATGAAAATGACTTGAATAGTAATAAAATCTATCATTGGATATCAACTATTTTTAATGATCCCGAAACTCTATATAATTTATCTGTTGAGATTACAAATCACTTGTATAATTGTTCTGTTCATCCGAAAGTTAAGTGGGGAGAGTTTTATGTAGTATACTTTCAGGATTGTATTGTTGAAGGAAACACTGTAGACGGAATAGGCATTTTCAAATCAGAAAACCGGGAAGTTTATCTTAATGTGAGTCCTGCAAATGATAATTACACAATACAGGCTAATGAAGGTATTCCAATTGGTAAACTGGACAAAGGATGCATTGTTTTTAATTACATGCCGGAGAATGGTTTTCTGGTTGCACTGACTGAAAATGTTAAGAGATCAACTGAATTGCAATACTGGAGAGATGATTTTCTCCAGGTTTCACAACGTAATGATAGCTATTTTCAAACAAGTAATGTTATAGAGTTGTGTAAGGGTTTTGCTTCGGAATGCATGCCTGCAGAATTCGATGTCTCTAAGGTTGATACAGCTGATTTACTTAATAAATCAGCATCTTTTCTGACAAATAATGAAAGTTTTACTATCGATGAATTTGCCAAGGAAGTAATTCAACAACCAGAAGTAATAGAATCCTTTAAAAACTATAAAAGTAACTTCGAGGCTGAGCATGACATTCAGATTAACGACCAGTTTGAACTATCACCCGATGCGCTGAAAAAACAGATGCGGGTTTTTAAAAGTGTAATTAAACTCGATAAAAATTTTCATATTTATGTTCATGGAAACCGCGAAAACATTGCCCGGGGGTTCGATGATCAGTCGGGATTACACTTCTATCAGTTGTTTTATAAAGAAGAAAAATAAGACAATCAGTTTTTTTGTCTGTTTCCCAATTGATTTCCAATGATTTTGTAGATTTCTTAATCACACTTTTTAATCAATCTCATTTGTGTAAACTGAAAATTTCTTATACTTATGCGGATATTTGCTATTGGAGATATTCACGGTTGTATTGAAACGCTTCAGGCGCTCATGGAAAATATTCGTCCAATGGCGAAAGATAAGATAATCTTTCTGGGTGATTACATCGATCGGGGTCCGGATCCAAAAAAAGTCCTGGATTATTTAATTGACTTACAGAAACAAGGGAAAGATATCATAACACTTAAAGGCAATCATGAGTATATGTTTCTGCAATCGCAATATGGTAAAAATGAACTCTTAGCCTGGATGTACAACGGAGCTAAATATACCCTTGATAGTTTTGCTGTAACTTCAGTTAATGAAATTGACAGTCAATATTTTGAATTTATTGAAAATATGCCATGTTATTATGTTTATGACAATTTCTATTTTGTTCATGCAGGTTTTAATGAGGATTTGATTTTTACTGACACAAAAGCAATGGTTTGGATCAGAAAGGAAAAATACAAATCGGATTTCTTCAGAAATAAAGTGATTATTCATGGACATACT
>JAHEEB010000051.1 GCA_024640925.1 Bacteroidota bacterium
AGGGAAGCTTATTCGGAGGGTTCTTAAAAAACCTGGGCTCTGCCGAAAATATTGTTGCTCCAAATGCTTATATCGCTACCTCAGTTTTTGGTTTGGGTGAAACAATCGGTCAACTGATTCGAATAGTACCAACTGTTTCATACACTTCCGGTAAGGTAATAGTAGCCCTTGAAGTAGAACAAAGTATTGTAGCCTATGGAGCTATTGATTATTCCAATAAAGGTAAAATCATTAACACGAAAAATGTAAATGGAACCAGGGTAATGGCTACCATGTTTTATAATTTCTGAAATAATTAATTAAGAGTTGAAAAAATGTTCCAGCGGGAAATGCAGCTGCGAACTGGAACATTTCTCTAGTTCCGTTGTTGGAATATCTTAACTTTATTGGCTGATTTGAATCAATTAAAATGGAACATAAATCAGCACTAATATTTGGTTCGACCGGATTGGTAGGAAGTTACCTGGTTGAAGAATTACTTAAAGACCCCGTTTATTCAACGATTAAACTTTTTGTAAGAAAACGTATAGGTTATAATAATTCCCGAATCGAAGAATTTATCATCGACTTTCAGAATCTGGATAAACACAAAGAACTAATTCAGGGTTCCGATGTTTATATTTGTCTGGGCACAACTATTAAGAAAGCAGGTAGTGTGGAGAATATGGATAGGGTAGATCACCTTTTACCAATGAGTATTGCTAAAATTGCCTTATCCAACGGATCAAAGAAACTTGCTGTTGTCTCTTCTATCGGGGCGAGTAAAAACTCAAGGAATTATTACCTGAGTATTAAAGGAAAAATGGAAGAAGATATTCTGAGTCTTGACTATCAGGCCATTGCAATTCTAAGACCTTCTCTTTTGGTAGGTAATAGAAAAGAAAAAAGGGTTTCGGAGACTATTAGCAAATATATGATGAAAGCCATTGGCCCTTTGTTCTTTGGAAAGATGCGTAAATACAGAGCTATTCAAGGCAAAACGGTTGCCCGTGCCATGATAAAAATCCTTAACGAAAAATCAGGAAAAGCAATTTTTGAATCGGATATGGTTCAGGAATTAGGGATGTGATTATTTTTGCAGATTCTTTTTTATGGATTATTATGAAACTCAAATATGCAATTGTTGGCACCGGTGCTCTGGGTGGTTTCTATGGCGGAAAACTGGCACATTCCGGACAGGATGTTCATTTCCTTTTTCATAGCGATTATGAATTTGTAAAGGTTAATGGTTTAAAGATTGATTCTTTCAATGGAAGTTTTTTGGTAAAACCTGTAAATGCATACCAACAGGCAAACCAGATGCCTGCTTGTGATGTAGTGTTAGTTTGCCTGAAAACCAATAATAATCAATTGTTAAGGGAGATATTACCTCCATTACTGCATAAAGATACAGTAATTGTCTTAGTGCAAAATGGGTTGGGAATCGAACAAGAATTATCAACACACTTTCCCAACAATTCAATAGCCGGAGGACTAGCATTTATCTGTTCTTCAAAAATAGGAACAGGTCACATTGCACATTATGATTTTGGGAGTATAAAGTTTGGTTCCTATCAGGGCGAAAATACAGAGAAATTAGAACAGGTTTGTAACGATTTGAAACAAGCTGGCATTAAGGCTGAGTTTTCACAAAACCTGAATGAAGCCCGATGGCAGAAGTTAGTATGGAATATTCCTTATAATGGGCTTACTGTAGTATTAAATACAACTACCGATCGCATGATGAAACAACCAGATTCGCGTCAGCTAATTTGGGAAATAATGATGGAAGTTGTTGAAGCTTCAAAATACTGTAGCACTGATGTAGGTGAAAATTTTGCTCATAAAATGATGTATATGACAGATAAAATGACGCCATATGCTCCCAGTATGAAAGTTGATTTTGATGCAAAGCGGCCCATGGAAATTCAGGCTATTTATACTAATCCTATTCAAACTGCTTTGAAGGCCGGTTATAACATGAAAAAAGTTTCAATGCTGGAACAGCAATTGCACTTTATTCAAAGCCTGTATTAGATGTTTAGAGGAGCTTTTGGCATTAGAATAAACTATGCGGAAAGCTTGCCTTCGTCAATGCCATCAATAAAAATTCCCAATACCCTGAAAAGTTCATCATAGTCAATGTCTGTCGATATTCCATCGGCAGTCCAATGTTTCTTACAACCAGGTTTATTAAGCATAACACAGAGTGGTTTGATCCCTTTTTCCTGTAACATTAATCCTCCTGATAGCAAGCAAGACATGCAGGCTACACCAACAATACCGGTTCCTCTCAGTTGTTCATAATCAACTTTAAAAGTTGACTGGTGCAGGACAATCATGACATCAAATCCTTTCTTTTGTCCTGTTTGCCTTAGTTTATTGATATTGCAAATGTTATTACATCCGGAACATTGCAAATATGCACCATCGTGCCTTGCCTGGCAGTTTCTTCCATTTTCCGGGCGCATACATCCAGGTACCATCACCTTTTTTATTGGCATCGAATCAAAAATCTCGCGGTTAATGTCGATCATCCACATAGCTGAAATGGCATTCAGGAAATATTCAGGTTTAGTTTTGGTTACCTGGAAATAATCTTCACGTCTCGGATCAATATTCACCTGCCTATTAAAAAACTCATTATTAAAATATTGACCAATATATTTTTGACTACCATCGATAAATAAATCGGTGAATAATAGCACCTTACAAATATCCGTGCTAAATTTTTTATCATTACAATCTGTCCAGTATTTGTGCCACTTCTCTAATATTGGTACTTCGTAGGCATATTCCCCGGTATTCTTTATATAATCAATCAATTCTTTTAAATCATCTAATGAAAAATCAAGTGCAAAATCAATTTGCATATTTATTAATTCTTCAGAATCGAATAAAGGAGAAATGTTTTTTTCCTGGCAGACACCCTTACTGATTAAGTTTTCCCGGTAAAAGATACCCTTTTTACTATGACAATTGATGAAAACTCCAATAGTCAACAACTGAATCAGAGTTTCTTTTCTTTTAACTTCTGATTTAGCAGTGTGTTGCAGAGACATAGAAATTATTTCATCGAAATAAATGCTGGCGGTAGAAAAGATTTCCCAGGAAAATATTCTTAGCCTGGAATAGAATTCTTCTGTCTTTTCCCCATCAACACGATAAGGAACAAAATTGTTATTAAAATCATACTTCATGGATTCTATGGTTTCGGGGTTAAAAGTAGAATTTCTGACAGGATGGTGAAAAATATTTTCGGCGAATGGTTGTTTTAAGTCGGTAAGAGGACGATTTTTGTTGAAAATAAATCTTTATAGTTATGCCCTGGATCAATTATCATAGTCATACTCATTATTGCGACGGGAACCATGCTCCCGGGAATTATATCCTGAAAGCAATGGAATTGGGATTGAAAGCCTATGGGTTTTCCTCACATGCACCAGTTAATTTTAAAACAGAATGGTGTATGAAGAACGATAAAATTCAGATGTATCTTGATGAGATTGCTGGGTTGAAAGAAAAGTATAAAAGTGAAATTGAAATCTACCTGGGACTAGAGATCGATTACATTCCTGGAATAGCAGGACGGATGAAACAATTGTTCGATAGAAAACTTGACTTCTTTATTGGTTCCATTCATTTTGTCGACAGTTTTTTCGATGGCACACATTGGAATATTGATACATCAGCCGAATTATTCGAATCAGGATTGAAAAATATTTTTGGTGGTGATTTTCGGAAGGTAGCGGAACGTTTTTTTGATCTTAACCAACAAATGATTGAGGAGGATAAGCCCGATGTAATAGGCCATATGGATAAAATCAAAATGTTTAATACCAATGAAAGATACTTCCGTCAACGTGATAAGTGGTACAAAGACAGGGTTGAATACCTGCTTCAAATTATTAAGGAAAAAGGGACTATTGTTGAGGTAAATACGAGGGGATTTTATAGGTACAACCAGCTGGATTTGTATCCTTCCCAATGGATTATAGAGATGTTGGCTAAAAAAGACATACCCATTGTCCTGAATTCAGATTCTCATAAACCAGAAGAAATAATTGCCGGATTTGAATATGCAGTTGAAAAACTTAAAAAAGCCCGGGTGAAATGTTTATGGGCATTAATTGATAACAGATGGCAGTGTTTTGAATACAATCAGCAAGGCATTGTTTTATAAACTACACTTCTCAACAATCATGCCTGCTTCATCATAAATTATCCATTCCCCGGTTTTATGATTATTATCGTACAATCCTTTTTCTTTAATTACTCCAGTTGGATACCACGAAAAGTACTTACCAATGAGGCTATCATTTTTATATTGAACTTCAAATATCATATTTCCTTTCTCATCGAATCCTTTCCATTTACCATCGAGATTTCCGTTTGAATAATTACCACTGCGTTTAATTTTACCATCTTTATAGTAACTAATTCGCGGTCCGTTAAGTAAGCCATCTTTAAATGTTAATTCTTCTTTGACAGTGGTCGTATTGATGAAATAGACAAAGCATTTACCAGTATAAGGTTTAATCTCATCTTTAAGATAAAAAATATCATCGGGTAGTTGATCCTCACTGATGATAATTTTTCTCTGGGAGCAAGAAACATTTATACAGACAATTGTACAGATGATATATAAATAAGATTTCATTTAAATTGATACTTGTTATAACTTTTTAACGCGGTGGGTGATTACAAGTTAAAAAATGTTGGTCAATGTATACTTTTTTAAGATGAATGAATATTCTTTCAGGATTAATGGGTTGACCTGAAAAAAGAGGATCACAAGAATAATCCCAAAATTGATAAACAGAAGACAAATTCGATATCAATTCGGATATAAAACTATTGAATTAGTGATAAACCAAAGATTATTAGGTCGATTTCAATTTTTCATAATTTTTGGTAAATTGATTTTGAAAATAACAGGATATACAAAACCACTAATGGTAATTTCCATATATCCTGTTAATTCTTTCGAGTGAAGAATATCAAAGGTTTAACGACATCTGTTCACCAGTATACTCGTCGTCAGGGTTAATGGGATTTCCAAGCTGGTCTGTTTCCCCTTCCGGTTCCTTATCATCAGAGGGTACATCATCAGTTTTTAAAGGTTCAAGTTCGATAACCCTCTTAACCGAATAATTCGACAAGCGTTTACCTTTAGCTTTAAAACCTTTTACAGCAATGAATTCATCAGCATCGATTTCTTCATCAGCACGGTCTTTATTCTTTCCGCCAAATTCTATTTTTAATCGTGCAAATCTGGTATCAGTGAGCATAACAAATTCACTTTCCGCATCTTCCGGAAGGAAAAATTGGAGCCTGTCACCTTCTTCAACCTCAAATCGTTTGATATAGTGATATTTCTGGTCTATATCGAAATAAACAACCGTATATATCTTGCCTGGAATAAATTTCTCAAGTTTAATCAGTCCATCTTCAAAATGGGTGGCAATGTCTGGTTTATAAATACAATAATTACCCGTATTATAAAAAGCGATAATTCTGTCGTTCGACCGGAATTCGCCCAGGAATCGGCCTCTCTTATCGGTATTAAGCCTAACAACATCCTCGTCGAACCATATGTTCAGGCCACCAAGAGTAGAACTACCTTCTTCTTTCAGTTCAATACGATGAATGGCGTAACGAGTGAGTATATTGCCCTGAGATGCTTTTCCTTTAATAGCCAGTTGGCTGAAATCGTAATCGATATGAAGATTTCTTAAGCGAGGCCTTGGT
Organism: Bacteroidota bacterium; assembly: GCA_024640925.1. Lineage (GTDB taxonomy): Bacteria > Bacteroidota > Bacteroidia > Bacteroidales > UBA10428 > UBA10428. The sequence goes on from JAHEEB010000051.1 coordinate 5,731, forward strand.
TTTAAGGTAATTTTAAGAATCTCAGCCTCTCCATTCAGGTTTACAGAGAGGTGAAGGATTCTTGAATTTTCGGTTCCTTTTGTTAAATCATATTCCTTGTCTCTTGTCAGTCCGGAAATGGCACAGCGTTTGGCCATGATATCTCCGTTCAAACCATCGCGATAAACTACATTATAAATTGTTCTTTCGTCGTTGCGCTTAAAAACTGTAGCGTGGATGATTTCCTTGCCAACAAATGATTTATCGGAAACCTTAGTAATCAGGTATTTTCCATCACGTCTTATTACAATAATATCATCAATATCAGAGCAGTCACATACAAATTCTTCTTTTTTCAAGCCTGTTCCAATAAATCCTTCTTCACGGTTTATATAAAGTTTTTCATTGGCTACAGCGACCTGTACGGCCTCAATTGTATCAAAATTTCTGATTTCGGTTTTACGTTCGCGACCTTTTCCGTATTTTTTCTTTATTTGTTTAAAATAGTTTATTGTATAAGGTACAATGTTTGCAAGATTATTTTTAACCTCTTCCATTTCTGCCTCAAGGGCTTTCAGAAATTCGTCGGCTTTAAGTACATTGTATTTTAAAATGCGTCCCATTTTAATCTCCAGCAATGTAGCAATATCATCTAATGTAATTTCGCGGCGGAATTTCTTTTTAAAGGGTACGAAACATTCATCAAGAAAAGCCAAAGCATCTTCGCGACTGGCAGCATTTTCATAGCCAGGCTTTTTGTACATTCTTTCCTCTATAAAAATTCGTTCCAGCGATGATTTATGCCATTCCTCCCCTAATTCATTGAGCCTTATTTCCAACTCAAGTTTAAGTAGTTCCCGGGTTCTGTCGGCAGAGTGTTTCAGAATATTTGTAACGCCCAGGAAACAAGGCTTGTTGTTTTCTATAACACATGAATTTGGTGATATGGAAATCTCACAATCGGTAAAGGCGTATAAGGCATCGATAGTTACATCGGGTGATATGCCAGGAGCCAGGTGAATAAGTATTTCTACATTTCCCGCTGTGTTATCATCAATTTTCCGGAGTTTAATTTTTTCTTTATCATTGGCCTTAACAATAGTATCGATAAGAGAAGAAGTAGTTCGGCCAAATGGAAGTTCCGTAATGGCCAGGGTTTTACTATCAATCTTATTGATACGCGCCCTCACACGAATATTACCTCCTCTAACTCCATCGTTGTACCTGCTTACATCAACCATACCACCTGTTGGGAAGTCAGGATAGAGTTCAAACGATTTTCCTTCAAGGTATGCCACACAGGCATCAATTAATTCATTGAAATTATGCGGAAGTATTTTAGAGGCAAGACCTACAGCAATACCTTCTACTCCTTGGGCAAGCAATAAAGGAAATTTTACCGGCAGTGTTATGGGTTCTTTGTTCCTTCCATCGTAAGAAGACTTCCACTTTGTCGTTTTCGGGTTGAAAACAATATCAAGGGCAAGTTTTGTTAACCGGGCTTCAATGTAACGTGGTGCAGCAGCGCCATCTCCCGTGTGAATGTTACCCCAGTTACCCTGTGTATCTACCAAAAGATCTTTTTGTCCAATCTGCACAAGCGCATCACCAATAGATGCATCGCCATGCGGGTGAAATTGCATGGTATGGCCTATGATATTTGCCACTTTATTGTAACGTCCGTCATCAAGTCGACGCATCGAGTGCAATATACGTCTCTGAACAGGTTTTAGACCATCGTCTATATGAGGTACTGCCCTTTCTAATATTACATACGATGCATAATCCAAAAACCAGTCGCGGTACATCCCCGACAGTTTGGTAACATGTGTCGATTTATGGCGTTCGGTAATCTCCGATTCCTGCTTATTTTCTTCCTCTTCGTTACCTTCCGGTATAATTTCCAAATCATCCATATTCATAAAACCAACAATTAAACTTCCATCAAGTATTCTTCGATACGTAAATTATCAATAATAAAATCCTGTCTTTCAGGGGTGTTTTTTCCCATATAGAAAGGCAGTAGTTGATTGATTAAGTCCTCTTTATTTAAACTAACAGGTTCAAGGCGCATATCAGCTCCAATAAAATGTTTGAATTCATCAGGAGAGATTTCTCCCAAGCCCTTGAATCGTGTAATCTCCGGATTTGCTCCGGTTTTTGCAATTGCTTCTTGTTTTTCTTCATCACTGTAACAATAGAAGGTCTTTTGTTTATTTCTGACCCTGAATAATGGCGTTTGCAGGATATAAACATGTCCTCGCCTCACTAATTCCGGGAAAAACTGAAGAAAAAATGCCAGCAATAACATACGTATGTGCATTCCATCGACATCGGCATCAGTAGCTATTACTACACGATTGTATCTCAAATCCTCTATATCGTCCTCGATATTAAGGGCGGCCTGCAGAAGATTAAACTCTTCATTTTCGTAAACAATCTTCTTGGTAAGGCCAAAACAATTCAGTGGTTTTCCTCTCAAGCTAAAGACAGCCTGAGTAGTAACATCACGAGATTTAGTTATAGAGCCACTTGCTGAATCCCCCTCTGTTATAAACATCGTTGAATCAAGCCTTCCATCATCTTTTGTATTCAAGTGAAGCCTGCAATCGCGCAATTTGCGGTTATGTAAGTTTGCTTTCTTAGCCCTGTCGCGGGCAAGTTTCTTAATACCCGATATAGCTTTACGTTCCTTTTCGTTATCCTGGATTTTCTTTAATAAAAGGTCTGCAGTCTCAGAATGTTTATGAAGATAATCATCGAGATGCTTCTTCAAAAAATCGGTAATATATTTGGCAACGGAAACATTTCCTTCGGGACCCATATCCCTGGAGCCAAGTTTGGTTTTTGTCTGTGATTCAAAAACAGGTTCCTCTATCTTAATACTAATAACTGCAATTATTGAAGCACGGATATCCGCCGGATCAAAGGTTTTATTATAGAATTCACGAATGGTTTTTACATACGCTTCTCTAAATGCCTGCAAATGAGTCCCTCCCTGTGATGTGTTCTGTCCATTTACAAAGGAATAAATATCTTCACCATACGAAAGTCCATGAGTCATAGCAACTTCAAAGTCGCCATTCTTCAAATAGATATTTGGATACAAACCTTCGGTATCCATTTTTTCTTCCAGCAAATCAAGAAGTCCATTTTCTGATCGGTATTTTACACCATTAAAAATGATGGTGAGACCAGCGTTCAGATAGGTATAATTCTTGATTAATGAAACGACATATTCCTCAATAAACCTGAAGTTGCCGAAAAGTGTGGTATCAGGAGTAAAACTAATAACTGTTCCATTTTTTTCAGGTGTCTGTATTTCCTCATCATCATGAATAATGTTGCCTTCTGAGAAGCATATTCGTTTAAGTCTTCCTTCACGAATGGCCATGATATCGAATTCTGACGAAAGTGCATTAACTGCTTTAATACCAACTCCATTAAGTCCTACTGACTTTTTAAAAACTTTAGAATCGTATTTGGCACCCGTATTCATTTTAGATGCAACATCTTTTAATTTTCCAAGAGGAATTCCCCTGCCGTAATCCCTTACGGTAACTTTATTTTCTGAAATGGTAACTTCAATGGTTTTACCAAACCCCATCATGTATTCATCAATGGAGTTATCGATTACTTCTTTAAGCAGGATATAAACCCCATCATCACGAGAAGAACCATCACCCAATTTACCAATATACATACCAGGACGACGACGAATATGTTCCTTCCAATCGAGCGTCCTTATGGTATCTTCTGAATAATTTCCAACTACTGACATAACAAAAAAATTTTGAGACAAAGATATAATTTATGGGCAGGGAGGATAAATTTGTTTATCAACCTGAAATTAACAGGTTGAAATGTTAATTTGTTTATAAAAAAACAAGAGCCTTTTGGGCTCTTGTTAAAAGGATGTCAATCAATCAATAACTTAAAATTAGCTATTGTACAAAGGTATTATTTTTTTTCAGCGAAAACTATGAAAATTAATATTTCTTTCCCCGCCGAGGGAATATTACTTGTATATGCATCTAAAAAACAATGCGTTATATGTGTGTTTGTTAAAATCCGATTAATCCTATGCGCATTTTTCTAAAAACAAATTCAATAAAATTTGTTGAAAATCCAGGAAATCCTCATTTTTGCGGTTGTTATTTTGCCTCTTTAGCTCAGCTGGTAGAGCAGCTCATTCGTAATGAGCAGGTCGCGGGTTCGAATCCCGTGAGAGGCTCTTTTTTATTTTAGTTCTTAATGGAGTTTTTAGTCATTCTCCTCTTTTCTTTCATATCGCGAATATTTAAAAAAATTGAAGACCCAAAGGCTATAAGGAATAAAGACATTGTCATTACATCAACAATTGTATCGTTTGGTTTTATTCCAGAAATCCTTAAAACCAGGTAACTGATATACGAATTTGGTAAATCTGTTTGTCCCAATTGGTTTAATACATTCCAGTGCCAATCTGTAACCGGACAATATCCTATTCCATAAAAGATACCAAGTCCAAACCAGGCGAGGAAGGTAAGAGAAAGAGTAATAAGATTGGCCTTTCGGGTAGGTTTCCATATCCAACCAAACAAATTGAACAGGATAAGTGTTGTATGAAAGATTACAAAAAATATATCCAGAAATTTTAACATAGTAGGATGAAAATAAAAGATTTATAATTTAAGTTTTTCTAACAAAGCTTTTCCCTTATTTTTGGAAATACGTTTTCGTACTGAGTAGAAAACGTTTCATAATAGATATTTATTTTAAAAAAAATAAAATGGAACTATCGGATAAAAACAAGGCATTGATAAAAAAATTCCAATTACAGGAAATCAATGGTCATTATATTTATAATTATGTTGCTAAAGCTCAGAAACAGGAAGAAAATGCAGAGATTTTAAAAAAGATTGCCAGTGATGAATTGGCTCATTATGAAATATATAAACGGTACACTAAAGAAGATGTTAAGCATTCAAGGTTTACACTCTTTATTTACAAAATAATTACCAGGGTTTTAGGGCCAACATTTACAGTGAAGCTTCTTGAGAATAACGAGATATCGGCCCAGGATGCATATCGTGTAATGAAAGAATTACCCGAAATAGCTAAAATTATTGAGGACGAAGAAAATCACGAACGAAAATTGATTGGGTTAATCAAGGAAGAGAAGCTTAATTACATGGGGTCGGTAGTTTTGGGGTTAAACGATGCCCTGGTTGAACTAACGGGAGCCCTTGCCGGTCTTACTTTAGCCTTGCGTGATCCGGCATTAATTGCACTTACAGGATCAGTAACAGGTATTGCAGCTGCTTTTTCGATGGCCTCTTCGGAATATTTATCAACCAAGTCTGAAGATGCTGGTAAAGGTGCTATTAAAGCTTCGATTTATACCGGTATTACATACCTTTTTACTGTAATTATTCTTGTATTACCATTTCTTCTGCTTCGTCATGCTTTTAATTTCTATTATTCTGTGGTAAAGGATGAGAAGTTTTCCAGGAGATTTACAGAAATGGTGCTGTTGAGTTTTGGTGTAGCCCTTTTAAGTTTTGGTGTAGGTTATGTCTTAAGGATGTTTTTTGGAATAGAGGCATAATTCATTTATATAAATAGTGTTTT